>CALFBG010000348.1 GCA_937951685.1 uncultured Saprospiraceae bacterium
TTGTCCAACTTTTCAGCTTTTTCATCCTCCGTAGCGCTGCTACGAACTCCTAAAAGAGCTTCAACCTGCCTGCCGGCAGAGGCAGGTTTGAACAAAAATCTCTGCTTCTCAACTGCTTTTAGAATTATTAAACAACTTCAATTTAATAAACCCTATTATCAAATCTTTCAAAAAGAAACTAATGGAAAACTTTCAAGTAACCGCCGAAATCGACTACAACGATGTAGATGCAAACCAAAAGCATTATTTTATTCACGTGATTACCTATACGGATCAAGTTAATTACCGTCCGGGTAATGCAATAGACATTACCAATACTGGCACAGGACCAGTGGCAGTGGAACTCTCCATCATAAAAGATGGGACGCTTCCTGCATTCTCCTTCCTAAATCCCGTGGTACACACCATTGATCTCGGAATGTTTGATGCTGCTGCTGATCCCGAAATAGCAGTAACCGTTTTTCTCGTTAAGGAAGATGGAACCAAAACAGCTGTAGGTAACAAAACAGTTGGGAAAGAAAAACTCAGTACAACGGAAGGAGAGGAGGATTCTAAACCAATAGGAATGGACGCTAGATATAATAATATACAAGGGAAGATTCTAAATCAATCGTAACGGACAAAATATTTTCATAAGCCGTAGAACGGTTCTAAGTGTACGTTTAAATTTTCGTAATTGAGTAAGTAGTAAGGCACAATAATGATGCAAGTTATTGTAAACCTAATTTCCGTCAAAATCACCAATCTATTAGGTAAACCTACTTAGCTAATTGAGAAAGTTTAGACGTACCCAAATTAAATCTTAGCAAGCTTAAACCGAGTTTTTTTTTAATAGTACTTTATGCCAAATAAATTCATTCTTTTCTTTCTAATGGTATTTTCTTTTACCTCGCTGTTCTCACAAGATAGCAAGGAGGAAAAACAAAAACTAATCGACGATTGGTGTAATACTGCTTACGACTTACGGTACCAAGACGCTAAGGAAGCCAATAAAATTGCTTTGTCTGCGGATTCCTTATCGAAGCTCATTTTTTACAAAAAAGGAGAAGCTGATGCTAAAGTTGTACTCGGTATCTTAGCTAAAAATAATCAAGACTATGACAAAGCGATTGGTCTTTACCAAAAAGCAAGTGAACTGCGAGAAAGTATTGAAGATTTTAGAGGTGTCGCGAGTTGCTTTAACAATTTAGGAAACATCGAGCGAGGAAGAGCAAACTTGAACAAGGCTGTTGAATATTATCGCAGGGGCACCGCAATGATGGTTGCTCATCAGGTCAACGATAAATTATTAGGTACACTACTCAGCAATCAAGCGATGATTTATAACGCTTTGGGCAAACACGAACGGGCGGTAGCTTGCATTGATTCTAGTATGCTGATTCGTACGCAATTTCAGGATACGGTAGGAATGGCTTATAGCAAATTGAATAGTGGCAAAATATATGCGGATCAAAATTTTCCTAAACTAGCCATAAAAGACTATCGAGAAGGTTTGGCACTTTTTAGAAAAAAAAGACATCTAAATGGATCCCTGAAATGCTTGATGAATATAGCGGTGATTGAATACGAAGCCGGGAGTTATGAGAAAGCTTTAAAAGCGTATCAAAATCTACTCGGATATCTTGATAAACTCGCAAAATCGGATCAGTATATTGTACATAAAAATATAGCAACTATTTTGCGTCGAACAAATAATGCGGCGGTGGATAGTTCTTTGTTTCATTATAAAGCAGCAATGGAATTACTGGAAGAAAAACAGCACCACGATCAAGCCGACTTGAATTATCATATTGGTTGGTTGCATTTTCAAGAAAAAGAGTATGAGCAATCAATTAGTTACTTGGAAGAAAGTTATCGACTATTTGATTCTATTCCTGCGCTACTCACCCTGCCATTCTTGAAACGAGATGTGCTTTACAAGTTATCTGAAAACTACGCCAAAACGAATCAATTTGAAAAAGCTTTTTTCTATACGAAACAAAGTATTCTGCAGCAGGATTCTTTGATGAATAAAGTGAAAGAAGGGATGAATAGCAAAATTGAAATCGAAATATTAAAGCGGGATAAAGCAATCTTACAAAAAGAAAACGAACAATTAAATTTTAGAAATTATACCATACTTGGCGGAATAATAGTCGCTCTTTTAGCATTCGGTTACTGGTTGAATATTCGGAAAGAAAGAGAGAAGAGAGAACGAGAAAAAGAAAGAGCAGAGAGAGAACGAGAACGAGAACGAGAAAAAGAAAAACAGGAAAGAGAAAGAGCAGAGAGAGAACGAGAACAGGAAAAAATGAAGCATCAACAAAAAATTAATAATCTCTTAACGCATCAAGAAGTCAAAGTACTGAAAGCGCGCTTGGATGGACAAGATGCGGAACGTATTCGAGTGGGACAAGACTTGCATGATCGTTTAGGCGTAATGTTATCCACCATTAAATTGTATTTCCAATCAGTGGAAGAAAAACTGGATAGTCTTTCAATTGGCAACAATACGCAATTCCAAAAAGCGACGGATTTATTAGATGATGCTTGCGATGAAGTGCGAAAGATTGCACATGATATGCAATCGAGTACCTTGACTCATTTTGGGCTACAAGAAGAGTTGAGGGAGTTGGCAGATAAATTGAAGGCTTCTCAAAAAATTGATGTTAAAGTCATCACCTTTGGGATGAAAGAGCGGATTAATAATAAGATGGAATTTGAGTTGTATAAGATGATTACAGAATTAGTAGGTAATGCCCTAAAACATTCCAAAGCATCGGCTCTAAGTATTGGATTAAATCAATTTGACGAATTAATTAACATTATCATTGAAGATAATGGAGAAGGGTTCGAGTTGCAGCAATTAAAAGGAATCGACGGTACCGGATTGAGAAATATTGAAACTAGAGTTTTAGATTTACACGGACAGATTAATATTGATTCTGAGTTAGGTCGCGGTACCGCGATTAGTATTGATATTCCTTATCCGAAAAAAAATGAACTATGATAAACGTTTTTATAGCAGATGATCATCAATTATTTTTAGATGGTTTAAGAGCCATTCTTGAGGTAGACAAAGCAATCAACATCGTAGGCGAAGCACTCGACGGCGAAGCATTATTAACGAAAATGGAAAGTGCAACGGAACCTATCGACGTAGTTGTATTGGATGTCATGATGCCCAAATTGAATGGAATCGAAGCGGCAAAGGAAATTGTAGAACAATATCCGAAAGTTAAGATACTAATCATCTCCATGTCCAATGAAAAAAATTATATTGTCAACCTAATGGATATTGGCGTTTCTGGTTATATTTTAAAAAATAAAAGTAAGGAAAACTTGATTCACGCCATTCATCAAGTATATAGTGGCAAGCCTTATTTTGGTTTGGATATATTATCCGCCGCTTCCGCGAAAAGAGAAGCCGTAGATCAACCAACCGAGCCACTTACCAAAAGAGAGAAGGAAGTGCTTTGTAAAATAGGCGAAGGATTTACCACCAAAGAAATTGCGAATCAACTCAATATCGGTCCCAATACGGTAAATACTTATCGTCGAAATTTATTACTCAAATTGAATAAACCCAACGATAAACATTTGGTTCGCTATGCCATTAAGAACGGGTTTATAAAGTTATAAGCGTTGTAAGTCCTAAAACATAATTTCGTCTTGGTACTTAAAAACCTCTTGTTTTTAGCTAAACTTTAGTTGGATCTTCTAAATCTTCGTCGATGTTAAGTAAAAGTGCATCGCCTGGTACTTGATTGCCTAATTTAAAATCTAATTTTCATGGAAAAGAAACCTAAATTGTACGTATTGGGCGTGGCCATTAATAATTATGCGGTACCCGCGCACCAACTAAATGGTTGCCACAATGACCTTAATGATTTAGTCGAATACCTGAGTGAAAATATTAATCGCGAGCAGTGGGAATTAAAGATTTGTCCACTTAAAGATAAAGCGGCAACTAGAGCAGCAGTGATTCACCAGTTCCGTACTTTCTTTCAGCCCTTAGAAGATGGAGATACGGCTATTTTTTACTTTAGTGGACATGGCTCGCAAGCATTGACGCCGGAAGCATTCCAACATGATACACCAGGCGCCTTCCACGAAACAATTGTTTGCTACGATAGTCGAACGACTAGCCGTGATTTGTATGATAAAGAATTGTCAGGACTCATCTGGAAAGCAACGGAGGGGAAGGATATTCATTTCATTGTAATACTAGATTGTTGCCATTCCGGTTCGGGTGTACGAGGTAGCGAAGAAATGACGGCACAAGAAGAAAATGTTAAAAAAGTTGCGGCAAGGGATATAGATAAAACTTGGATGCAAGATTTGGGGGCGGATTATTATCATTTTCATGCGGAGGGCGTTGATGTGCGTGCTAGTAAGCATATTCTAATTGCTGCTTGTCAGCGCAATGAAAAAGCTAAAGAATGTAACTTGGCGTCTAGAAAAAGGGGCGTGCTCACTTTTGCTTTACTGACCGCATTGAAAAAATCGAAAGGAAATATTACTTACGGGGCATTGATGGAAGAAATACAAGCCGTGGTAGCTATTTATTCCCTTAACCAGCATCCTTTACTAGAAGCACAGGGGATCGATCAAGTCCATCAATTATACTTTTTAAATGCTGCACTCGAAAGAGAAGCACATAAATTTGTAGTAAGTTACCATCTGCTTAAAGGCTGGGTATTTTACCGAGGAAAGATAAACGGTATTGTGGCAGATCCACTTGAAAAGCATACCATAAAACTATATACGGAAGTACTGGAAGATGGAACAATCAATGAGGAGGTCCATGAAGAAATTGAAATTGATACGGTTTATCCTAGCTATTGCACTTTAAAAATGCCTGTTGGGTTTGATCAGAAAGAATGCTTTCTTGGCGTATTAGTAAACTACAAAATGGATCCCATAAAAATTGCTATTGCTGATGATAGCGATCCGAAAGAAACTAGTTTATTCCTAAAGGAGTGGAATTTTGCTCCGTTAGATTTCATTGAGCGGAGTGCGGCTACCGAAGCAGAATACTACATTGAACTAGCGGAAAAAAGTGCGACGATTCGTCCCGTTAATCAGCATAAATTGAGCTTTCGAGAAGTACATCAAGGACTTGGGAGGCATTTTTTTCAAGTCCTTGAAAATCTTGAGCAGATAGCGTATTGGCACCAAGTTAAAAAATTGGATGCACCTGCGAGTGAGATTCCTGACGCTGCTTTGCAGTTTACTTTTTACGAAGTAAATCAAAAAAGTAGTGACGATTTAGCGCCGGCGGCGCAAACGGAAATCCCTAACTTCTTGTCTTCCACGGTCACTTTACGATACCAGCAAAATCCAAATACAGCGGCTTGGGAGCATCCTGCGTTTCGCTTGAAAATAGAAAACCCCGCGACGAATAACCAGTGCTTTTGGATTTCGATACTTGCACTTGAAACAGATTTTCGGATTACCAATCGCTTGTGTCCGTTGCAAATGCTTCAGCCGGGCGAAACACATTGGTTGAATTTATACAATAGTGAAACGAACGGATACTCTAAAGATATTCCTCTGCTAATTAAGGAAGAATTTAAAGCAATAGGTATTCACGAATTGGTAACGCATTTCAAAATTCTGATTGCTACGGATTGTTTTAATGCTTATACTTTTAATCAAGATGGCATTCCTTTGTTGTCTCAAGCGAAATTAGAGGCGGTTGGACAATCTCGTACTAGAGGGACGGAAATTCCAGAAATAGTAGATTGGAAGATTTTTGATTTTTCGGTAAAGGTCGTTGCCTAGTAAAAGCGAGTGGCGAGAAGAAAAATGAACTACTTAGTTTTTTGATTTAAACCTCCATCAAACGCCTCAACCCACAACCGCAAATCCAAATAATTAAAAACCCGTTGCTCTTTCGAATCTAAAAAAAGTAGATCCAGCTCCGTTTTAAAATTAGCAATTAATTTTTGCTTCGCTATTTTGTCGGGAAGATTCAATAATTTTCCGAGAAAGCGGAAGAGTGCTTTTTCTGTCGCGTATAAGGGTCTTCGAGCCTTTAAGTATTTGGGGGTAGAGCGTAGGAGGGATTCTAATAAGGTATAGTTGCCCAGTTCGTAGTGAATGAGGAGATTGAAGAGGCGGGCGAAGTAGAAAATTTCTTTGACGACGTTTTCTTTTGGGTCGGAGAGGATGAGGTTATTCCATTGGAGGGCTTGGTCGTAGCGGCGATTCTGAAAAAGAATGTAAGCCGTTAGGTAGTAAAAAGTGATTCGGTGGTGCTTTTCTATTTTTTTACCAAATCGTTCTAAACCCGTTTCCATCTCGGGAATCCATTCCATTGCTTTTTCGAAATCTTTTTGGCGGAGGCTCCAATTCAGCAGGAGTAAATATCGTTGTCGGAAGACGCGCGATTCGATGTTTTTTACAAACTTGAATTCAGGACGCTCGGGGGTTAAAACTAAACGGTTGATGCCTTCTTGCAAGGTTTGGTATTCCCCAATGACCAAACTATCAATCAACATATTGTTCAGCGTGGCGAGATAGCGTTCGGCGTAGAGGCGTAGGAAAGTAGGATTGGCTTCCAGTAGATCCAAAAATTGACTATTGATTTCGTAAGCTTTTTTGACGTTGCCCAACATAAATTGATAGATGGCATTGGCTTGGTAAAAATAAATTTTGCTACGGAGGTTGGTGGCTAACTGTAGATTTTGCAGTTTGGGAGATTGAATAAGCGTTTCGACGTGTTGGGCTTGTACTTCGGTTTGGATTTTTTGAAAACGCGTTTGAAACTTTGCAATCTGATGCGCGAGGTACCAATATTCGCTGGTGCTTTTTAGTTGTGCCAAACAATCCATTTCTAAGTCAAAGATTTGTTGTACCTGTTCATCATCTCGCTTTTTAAATTGTTGCTGAGAAAGTAATTTCTTTTCGATGTTACAGAGGATAAGGAGTAACTCGTACAATTCGTAGGTGATGGCAATTTTCTTTCCCTTTTTTAATTCTCGGAACGCCGCCAGCGCTAATCCCTTTTTAATTAGTACGTTGGCCGCCGCAATCGTTGCAAAAATTTTGTCTTCCACCGTCTTTTGACCAAACTGCGTGAGCGATTTGAGGATCAATTCGTAGAGGTAACGCTTATTGACCGCTAGGTGCGTTACAAATTTGGCGCTTTTGTTGTCTTTGATTAATTGCTCCTCATCAAAAGTTTGCTGTGCTAACAGCGCATCCAGCAATTGGATGTAGTCTTTTTCTCCGTCGCCTGCCTGTACTTTAAGGTATCGTTTCTCAGATTTACTAAGCGTTTTGACTAAATCATACAAAAATGTGGATGGTGTTTTCATCTTTTGTGTAATTGAAACCTAATTATTTACTACCAAAAGTACAGTATTTAAATATGAAAAGCTATTTTTTTATAAAATTAGAAACCTTATTATTGACGGGTTTTATACTTGTAAGGCTATGCGGCTAGTGGTAACTTTGAGTATATTTAAGAGGAAAAACGAGCAATTGGAAGATTTGCAAAACTAAAATAGCCACTCAAACAAATACAATATTTTGAAAAAAAAAGAAACTAAGTTTATTATGAAGGTATTACAAATGACTCTCTTTTTCGCGTTAAGCGTTTTATTCCTAGGAACCGTACAGGCACAAGCATGGGTTTCTTACCAAAGTCAGCAACAGATCAACGATTTGGTAGATACGGGTGATGACTTGCTCTTGGCAACGGATGCCGGACTTGTGATGATGAATAAGGATAATCTCGAAAAAACAATTTTTAGTAACGCGAATACAACGCTGACCAACGACCACATCGTAGCAATCACGGAAGCACCGAATGGTTCGAGCTGGATTGGTACTTACGATGCAATTTTATTTCAATTCAATGGTACTGACTTTCAGGATATGACGATGCCAGACCACGAGGCATATGATCAGTTTACGCAATTGTACGACTTCAAAATTGCCCCTAACGGTGATTTTTGGGTAGGGACAACGGATGGTATTTTTCACCGCCAAGGTCAAACTTGGTCGCATTATGATCAAGATGAATTGGGGACTTCCTTTTTCGAAGCTTGGGATATTGAGATCAACGCAGCGGGCGAAGTGCTCATTGCTTCTAACGATATCTTTAAATTCGCGGATGGCGTATGGTCCAATATTTCGGAGACGACGACTATGAATAACTATCTCGATGCTGCTCTTTTTCGTAGTAGCACAGGAGCGCTATTCGTAGCAGGAGATTTAGAGCACATTGGTCGATTTGACGGTACGCAATGGTATGAATATGATATCGATTTCAACGGCTCAGAGGTAGTAGGATTTACGGAAGATGTAGATGGAAATATTTACTTTAATAGTAAGAGTAATGGAATTTTTAAATTGGAAAATGATGCTTTTGTCGCACAAGCCGATGTACAAACCGAAGCGTTTGACAACAAAACGCCTTACTTCTATATCGACCAACAAAATAACCGTTGGTTGAATAGTAACATTCGACTTTCTGTCAATAAGAATGGTCTTATCGAAAATACTTTGATTGCGCCACACACTTTAGAAACCAATAGCAGTAAACAAATTCACCAAGGCCTAAATGGTAAAATGTACTTTCTTTCGTACACGCAAGATAATTTTTCAGTAGTTGACGCGGATGGTAATTGGTCTTTTTTTCCCAAGCCGCCGATGGCCATGGAATTTGAATTTTTCAATGACATACTGGTACTCGCAGACGACGAAATTTGGGTCGCTACGGGAGCAGGTTTGTATTTATACGACGGAGAAGAATGGAACTTTTTAGCGCTGGACGCTTGCTATAGTTTTGCGATGGATTCACAAGGAAAAATTTACGTACGATCTGCGGCGAAAATATACATTTTAGCAGAGGAAACCTTGTCGGAATACAACGCAGGAAACTCTTCGATTACAAACTTGTTTATTTCAGCGCACGGCGTAGATGCTAACGACAATCTGTGGGTTGCTTCTGGCGACTTCGAAGAAGATAACGTCATTCAAAAACGAGAGACAGATGGAACTTGGACAACGTATACTGCGGCGGATCACCCGGAAATTAATCGACCAAGAGGAGATTTTTATTTTGATGTTGAAGGTACGGTTTGGGTAAGTGATGATCAAGTTGGAGCACTTAAGTTTGATGGTGAAAATTGGACCAATCCAATCAAAGAAAATATCAGTGAACTAGAAAACTATAATGCTTTTTCAATCACGGGAGATGCAGATGGGCAACTTTATTTTGCGCATCAATATGGTGTTACGACCCTTAAAGATGGCGTATGGGGAGAGTTGTTGATTGAGCAAGTTCCTCAGATCAATTCTTCCATCGAATCTAATATCCAATTTGACGATGCAGGGACTTTATGGTGGGGGAGTAGAACCCACGGTGTGTTCTCTTATACGCCGGAAATGATTAGTGCTACGACGAATAGTTTTGCCGCTACAACTAACCTTGCCGTCTATCCCAATCCGGCATCGAATCATACAACCCTTGATTTTACCATTGAAACTGCGGCGAAGCTAAGCGCTTCGATTTACAACCAATTGGGACAGTTACAAGTACGGTTAGACTTGGGAACACTACCTGCGGGGACTGTTCGACAAGAACTTGATTTAACTAATTTACAAAATGGTTTTTACGTAATTCAGTTAGAGATTAACGAAAAGATGGTAACGAAAAGAATCATCGTACAACGATAATAGCGTATTAAATGCCAAAATGCTAGTATCATTTTGGCTTGGCACTGATCAGGAATTATTGTATTTGTAATCTTCTAAACTCACCGGTTGGTTTACCTAAAGCCAGCCGGTTTTTTTTTAGTAACTATTGACGAAGCGAAAGTTTCGTCTTTTTTTTTGGTAAGATAGTATTGTATTTTGGAATGATTTTAATTGACGGTACTTAAGTAGGTTTACCTAATAAATTCACTAATTTATGACGAGTAAATTTTATTTCACTCTTCGTTAAAAAGCCTTGAAAACCACTAGGTTTTCTGCATTTTTCGCCTCGATTGAAGCAAAATTTTCTTCCGTCAAAAT
>CALFBG010000349.1 GCA_937951685.1 uncultured Saprospiraceae bacterium
GCGATTGCCTTAGAAATTTTACTAAAAAAGTTACTCTTCGTTTTTTCTAGTCCCTGGTCTAACTCCTCTTCCTTTTTCTTGGAAAAAAACTTTTTGAAAAAGCTCATAGTCTATTTTGAATTATAGAATTAACAAAAACATGGTAAGTACTAACACAATTTAATGGCAAAAAAATTTTGTCTTAGCACATAAGTCGTTCTCAGCATTAAATTATTAGCAATACAATTACTGCGAATCACTTATTTCTTCGATACGTTTTTTAGGGATAGAATTTGGGAAACACCGTATCTTAATACTTCTTTGCATTTCAAGTTGATCAATTAGTGCCGGAGTGAAAACTTGAGAAAAGGGGATGCCTTGAAGTGTGATGATAAGCATTGGGTAGAACGAACAAAAGGCTTTTCTCGTTTGAAGAAAAGCCTTTGATTTCCATATACAAAAATTGGATATGGATTTATTTCTTTGCGAAAAATTCTTTTACGCCATCTTTGTGGATCATTACTTCTTTGTAAGAATACTTTCCAGATACAGGATCTTTTACACTCTTTACAACCTTTACAAAATCTCTTCCTGATCCAGCGTTAGCGGCACGTTGACCGACCCGTGAGTTTTTCGATACTTTCTTTGCCATGATATCTTAATTAAAAATGATAAAATTTATTTAATCTCTCTGTGGAGCGTCATACGCTTTAAGATAGGATTAAATTTCTTCAATTCCAAACGAGCAGGTGTGTTTTTACGGTTTTTCTGCGTAATATATCGAGAAGTTCCTGGCATACCACTTTCCTTGTGCTCTGTACATTCCAGAATAATCTGCTGTCTGTTTCCTTTACTTTTCTTAGCCATTGCTACAAATTTTTACGATTACCTAATTATAATTTTAATCCTCCAAGATCAGCACCTTTCTTTTGCATCTTTTTAACATACGCGTAAACACCTAACTTGTTGATGTTGCGCAGTGCACTTGTTGATACTTTCAACGTAATCCATTTTCCTAATTCAGGAATGAAAAAACGCTTTTTCTGAAGATTAGGTAAGAAACGACGTTTCGTCTTTCTGTTCGAGTGAGAAACATTATTTCCCGTAATGGGTCGCTTACCTGTAAGTTCACATACTTTAGACATAATAATAATTTTAGTCATTTAAATCACAGCTCAATGATTAACATTCACCGTAATTAAACCAGTTATTTAGTGACCTAGGCAAGATTCGAACTTGCAACCGCCTGATTCGTAGTCAGGTACTCTATCCAGTTGAGCTACTAAGCCATTCTAATATTGAATATTTCAAATTAGGCTCGCAAAGATAAGTTTTTAAACGGTCAAAAAAAAGCTTTTTTATAAAAAAACGTTTTTTCTCTTTATATTTTAGCTTTTGACCCGCCTTGAATGCTTTGCAAGCCTAAAATTAGCCATTTTAGCCTAAAATAAAGCATTTTATCTCGTAGAAATTACGGAGAAAATTTGTGAAAAACCAAGCATTATCCCACTACAGCGCTAAATGATCGCTAGTATACCATGAATTTAGTGCTAATTCGATCGTTGATGTTCTCCAGCATCACAAAATAGATGCCTTGTCCCCAACCCGCAGTATTAATGGTCAGTTCAGATTGATTACTGTTGGCCGGAATGATCGCAAGATCCATTAATTGCCCTAAACTATTGTATACCGTAATCGTATATGCTGTATTGTCAGGGCGCTGAAAACTCAAATTGATCAAACCATTGGTTGGATTTGGAAAGGTATTCAGAAATTTCAACGCACCAACGCCATTACAACTATTCATTAAACCTGCAGCCGCTTTTTCTAGGTTTAACCGTCCGCCCGTACTAGTTTTATCTTTTAAAGAAGCCAAAAGGTCTGTCCCATTTAAAATGTGGCGTTTGATTTTCAACGCAGTTCCTGCCGGATTGAGTAAGGCATTGGTGGCAAGTTCGTCACAGGGCATACTGTATAACAGCGCAATAGCACCCGCAACGTGTGGCGTAGCAGCGGAGGTTCCTCCAAAATTAGCATAACCATTGTTTTGATTTACGGTATAACTCGGTGACCCTGGCGCTCCTAAGTCTACATTTTTCTTGCCGTAGCCAGAGAACTGTCGCTCGTCATTCTGGTCGGTATCCGTTACCGTAATTAAAAAGTCAGACTGGCAACTCGAAGGCATATCACCGATTTCGTCAACATTGAGATCGGCATTCGTTGTCGCACCGGCATTCAATACGCCCACTAAGCCCAAGGTATCATAAGCATTACACCATAAAGGGTAATCGGCAGGATCTCCCGTCAAACCAAAAGAAGAGTTGGTAGCCACCACGAAAGCTCCTTTTTGTCCATTGGACTGATTATATGCCCGGCGTAAATCTGCGATGTAGTAATACATTTCTACAATCTCATCCGAAAAGTTTGCACCACTGATATTGAGTAATTTTACGTCCCAATTGACTCCTGTCACCCCTAAATTATTGTCGCCTTTTGCGCCAACGATGCCAGCGACCGCTGTACCGTGAAAGCTCTCGGGATGTTCATCGGTGAGGTTATCGGTATTCCAACCTTGATAATCATCGATATACCCATTATTATCATTATCAATTCCGTCACCAGGTGTTTCAGCTTTATTTTTCCAAAGATTAGCCTGCAAATCATCGTGTGCCAATTGGCAACCACTATCAATGACGGCAACAACAATATCGTCGCCATTGGCCGTTTTTCCTCCAGTACTTCGATCCCAAACGGCTGGTGCTTTGATGATGTCCATATTCCATTGATTGCCATAAAGTGGATCATTGGGAATGGTATTGCGGTATTCCACTTTTGCATTTTTTTGCACAAAGGCTACGCTTTTTTGTTTTTTCATCCAAGGAAGCACTTGACTAGCTTCCAAAGTAGTAGGGTATTGAAACAAATAGATATTGCGGGATGCTACCACGGCTCGTTTGAGGCGTAGTGGTGATTGAAAGTTTTGTTGAAAAGCTTGTAGTAAATCTTTTGGTTGTTGATTGGCTTTGAGTTGTACCAAAACTTCAAAGCGGGCGCTCGCCTCGGCCAATTCCGCAGCACCTTCTTGTGCCCAGATAAAAGATAAACTCGCTAAGTATAGGAGTAAACAACTGATCGTTCTCATATTTGTAATCTCTTTAAATTGATTTTTTCTTTTCGCAGGCAGGCGATAAGTTAGCAAGGTAATACCAAAACAGCTTTTAACTTTGTCGACTGTTAGGTGCTTCGTTAGTGATTTCTTTATGTAAGTTAAGTAAATATGTCGCGCTATGCAATAATCGACTTCCATACCAAGAGAAAATTTCACCATCGATTAATTTTATGACGGCATTTGGACAGTATGCTTGAAATTCTTGCCAGTGTTTTTCCTTAAACGGATAAGGCTCGGAAGAAAGCAGCACAACATCAACGGCTCGAGTTGTTAATACTTCTAGTGAAATTTCTGGATAGCGCTGGTCTTGACTAAAAACGTTTTCAAAACCGGCTAATTGCATCATTTTATCAATAAAAGTATCTCCTCCGGCTACCATGTATGGCTTTCGCCAAATAAAATAAGCGGCTCTTCTAGTCGGAGTATTCTTGAGTGCTTGTGCCAATGTCGTAAATTCCGTTTGAATTTTTTGTACCAATACTTCGGCGGGGGATACTCGATCCACTAATTGTCCAACACTACTAATCATGGCAAGCGCATCTTCAATCGTGCGGATATCACTCATCCAAACGGGATAGCGCGCGGCTAAGGCTTCGATTTGTGCTTGGTCATTTTCTTCCTTATTGCCAATAATTAAATCGGGTTGCAACTGCTCAATAATTTCCATTTTGTATTGCTTTGTTCCACCAACGCGGGTCTTTCGTTGGAATTGCTCCGCCGGATGGACACAAAACTTGGTAATGCCAACTACGGATTCGTCCAAGCCCAAATCAAATAATAACTCTGTTTGTGAAGGTACCAAGGAAATAATACGGCGCGGTGGATAGTGCGGTAAATCCACTTTTCGCTGCATTTGATCAATAAAACTACGTCGCGTCATGAAAAAAATATTTAAGCCCGTGCGATGAATAAAGAGCATGGATTAGATCCTAAAAGTACGTATTTTTTGAAAACTACTTTCGGTGAGTCAGTAAGGATATTATAAACTCAACTAAGTTAAATCGTAATAATGCGATTAATCGAAATTTCATCGTGACTAGTCGGGATTTTTTTTATTTGTCTTATAAAAAAATTATTCTATAAAGACAACAAAGTTTTAACCAACTTCAAAGAATATGAAGCCAACTAGCGCATTAAACTGCTTACGGATCAGTATTCAAAATGATTGATTCACCTACTAAAACAAGAAAAGATGAGAAATGTAAAAACTGTAAAATTTGATGTGAAAACTATTTTCTGGGCGTTTAGCTTTTTTATTGCGATTGTATTATTATGTACGCTAAATCCATTTGGTTATAACGACTTAGGTTATCGAGAGGTGGTCGAAACACCTCCGGGCAATAAGTACGTGATCTTTGGAAATGGCTATTACCTTAAGTTTCCGGGGAGTAAAATTACGACCTATCCCAACTTAGTAACGATTGCTTATACCAAAGAGCAAACACAGGCAACGGTCAATCAAGGTTTGGTCGAAGTTCGATTTATGGATGCGACACAGGCGCACGCCGAAGTATTCGTTAAATACGAGTTACCTAATTCGGAGCAGCAGATGTTAGCGTTGCACGAAGACTTTAGAAACTTGGGTCATTTGGCTGCGACGGGCTTGGCACCATACACGAGAGAGTGTTTGAAATACTCTGCGCAATTGATGGAGTCGGAGCAGCACTATTCGGGGGGAATGTCTAAGTTGTCGAACGACTTTAGAGATCAATTGGATAATGGACAATACGTTGTAGATAATTTCGAAACCTCTAGTCGAGACAGTGTAACGGGAGAGTTGACCAAAACCTACGAGAACAAAATTCGTTTAGATGCCAAGGCTAATCCCGTACGAAATAGCAACGATTTAGGCGATATGGGCATCAGCGTCCGTATGCATAATATTATCAACGTAGACTACGAAGCACAAGTGGATGGAAAGTTAGCAAAGAAGATTGAAGCGAGTACCCGCGAGTCTGTTTCTAAGCAAAATTTGATCACGGCACAGCAAGAAGAATTGACGGCAGCGGCGGAAGGGCGGAAGCGCTTAGTTGAAATTGAGTACGAGCGGAAGCAAGAGCAGACCAAAGCTTTGGTACAAGCAGAGACGAGTGTCAAGTTGGCTGGGAAGGATAAAGAAAAGCAATTTATTGCCTTAGAAGCGGCGCGTTTGGAAGCACAGAAAATTAAGGCTTTAGCAGAAGCAGAGGCGTACGCAAAGCAAAAAATGATGGCTGCCGATGGTGCCTTGGAGAAAAAATTGGCGACTTATAAAGAAGTTCAGCAGATGTGGGCAACTGCGTTCCAAAACTTTCAGGGAGATTTAGTACCTAAGTTTCAAACAGGAAGTAGCGGTAGCGGCAACAATGCGGGCTTAGATTTCATGCAAATCATGAGTGCAAAAGCAGCGATGGATTTGAATTTGGATCAGAAAATGGATAATAAGTAAGTGCTTGAAAACAGTATTGACCATCAGTGTAAAGCTTAAGTTCAGGACTCTCGTAGGCAACTACGGGAGTTTTTATGTTTT
>CALFBG010000350.1 GCA_937951685.1 uncultured Saprospiraceae bacterium
GCAGAGTCTGATAAGACGGCTCGTGAAATGGTCGATAAAGTAAACGCAGCAGATTCTTTGATTTTCCAAACGGAGAAGCAATTGAAAGAATTTGGAGATAAAATTCCTGCGGAAAAGAAAGAGCCTATTGAAGCAGCATTGGCAGCATTGAAAGAAGCACACCAAGCTAATGATATGGATCGCATCGACGCTACTACGCAAACGCTTAATGATGCTTGGCAGGTTGCCAGTCAGGAAATGTATCAAGCTACGCAGGAAGCACAAGCAAATGGAGAAAATCCAGCAGGTGCCGAAGGCGCTCCGGATGATGCCGCTGGCAAAGGGGCTACGGATGATGTAACGGACGTAGAATACGAGGAAGTAGAAGATAAAAAATAAATCAAGTGTAAGCCGTTTATGAAGTTAAATTAATGCTGACTTTTTAAGCGAACATATAAAGCCCTTTCGTGTTATATTCACGGAAGGGCTTTCTCGTGTACATCCATAAGGAACCCGTCTCCAAAAATAATTTTCGAACTTGCCATTCAGAAACGTTATTTAGTATAAAACTATACAAATGATTAGTTAACTTAATATTTTTTACACAAAAAAAGCGAGCTAAATTACATTTGTTGCGTTTTGGCTAAGATTTTGCACTAGGTGTAAGCAGGTCATAAACTATTGAAAATAACAATGCCAAACCACACCAATTCAAAATGGTTCTCTGTAAACCTTTTTTACAATGAACCATGGGAGATTTTCCTTACCAGAGCGGTCTTGCCTTATCTGGATACAGTGATCGGTACCGGCATTGGAGAGCAATACTTTTTTGTGAGGTATTGGGAGCGAGGACCACATATCCGTTTGCGCCTTAAAGCGGAACAAGCCGTCATTGAGCATATTCTACGGCCCAATTTACAAGAACATTTTGATAATTATTTTGAAGCGAAACCTTCTACTCGGATCGAGCCAGCATATCCGCCGCATTTTACCGAAGCTCAGAAATGGATTCCAAATGATACGATGACTTTTTCAGCGTACGAAGCGGAAACTTTGCGATACGGTGGCGTCGAGGGAATGGAAATTGCTGAAAACCAATTCCACGTTTCTTCCGAAGTTGTTTTGCAGAGTATCAAAGGAAAAGGTAATAAATGGACTTATGATGATGCCTTGGGATTAGCGATCAAATTGCACTTAAGTTTTGCGCAAGCGATTGGTTTGGACTTAGGGGAAACTGAGCATTTCTTCAATTTTATTTTTAGTAACTGGTTGCCCAAAGCGTTTAAGTCTTACCATAAGGACTTAGGAGATAAAGCGTTTCAAAAGGAAAGTGAAACGACCATCGCCGCTTTTCATAAAGCTTTTAGCTTACAAGCTGATCAGTTGGTAACGTATCATGGTGCCCTTTGGGAAGCGATCAAACAAAGAGATCAACTCGAAGATCAATCTCTGATTCGTTGGATCAAAGCAAATGAAATGATGAATTGGAAATACGAAGCACTCATTCACCGCGATAAACTCAATCGTAGAAATAGTGGATATCGGTATTTCGATTTGATCGCCGAGCATATGGATAAAACGCAACAAAAGCGTTGGTCAATTTATGCCGATTTTGTGCATATGACAAATAACCGATTAGGTATCCTCAACCGAGATGAAGGCTACCTCGGCTATCTCATCGTGGAATCCTTAAAAGCGTTGCGCACGAAAAAAAAAGAAGATAAAGCTTACTCTCCATCGATCTAAGGATCTGGTTAAATTTCCATTCACTAGCCCACTTACTCCTACTGCTAAAAATTTAAATCTGTGCTAAGTTTTAGCATAAGTTTTTTCTTGGATCAATCTCGGATCTGTCAATCCCATTATTGTTATACAATTGTTACGAGCCCTTGCTTCGTTGGAGCAGCAGGAAATACCTATTGGAAAAATTGGTGACTTTGCGAACAAAGCCACCAATAGAAATAAGAAAGTACGTTTTTATCAGAGCGTTTAGGACTAGAGCGTTGGTAGGGAAGCTAAATGATCTTTTGAATTAATCCTTCGTCTCCTCTTCTCCTTAATAGCTGTGGCGGTTAGATTTTCTGAACCGCTAGGCTAATCTAAAAATCCTTATTGGGTTTCGCTACGAAATCTCCAGACAAAAACGCTAAGAAAAGTCATTTTAGAAAGTTTTTAAACAATTTCTAAATCTTTGATTCATTTTTAGGAACTACTTAATCATTACTCAATAATGCGGAATGTGAAAGTACTGAAAAATATAGTATAATTAAAATTGATAATTTTTATTTTAGAATAGATTTTGGCTATATTTGTAAATGACCATCACACAATTAGAGTATTTAGTAGCGGTAGACACTTATAAAAGTTTTGCCCAAGCAGCCAAACATTGCTTTGTGACGCAGCCGACCTTGAGTATGCAGATCAAAAAAATTGAGGAAGAGCTAAATATTCTAGTTTTTGATCGTAGTAAAAAGCCCATTTTGACTACGGATATCGGTCGACAAATCATTGATCAAGCCAGAATTACTTTACAGGAGGCTAGGCGCATTAAGGAATTGATTCAATTTCAGAAAGATGATGTGAAAGGGGAGTTACGGATCGGGATTATTCCTACCTTGAGTCCATATTTACTACCCTTATTCATTACTGACTTTATGAATAAGTACCCTGATGTTCAACTAGTTGTTGAAGAATTGGTTTCAGAACAAATTGTTTACAAGCTGAATAACGATTTGCTGGATGTCGGGATTTTAGTAACTCCAATGGCGAAAAAAAGTATTGTCGAAATTCCAATATTTTACGAGATGTTCGTTGTATATCTATCGACGACGCATCCACTTTCCCAAAAAAATAAGATTGATTTTAAAGATTTGGACATTAATGATATGTGGTTGCTTAAAGAGGGACATTGTTTCCGGAACCAAGCCATCAATATTTGTGGGGAAGCTATTGATGAGAGTCAAGTACAATTGCGATTTGAAAGTGGTAGTTTAGAAACGCTTTGTCGAATTGTAGAAAAACAATACGGATATACTTTACTTCCCGAATTGGCCATGCTTGATTTGGACGAGCAAAAACAAAAATACCTCAGGCACTTCAATAATCCTCAACCCATCAGAGAAATCAGCCTCGTGATTCACCGTAGTTTCATGAAGCGAAAGTTGATTGACCTCCTGAAAACAGAAATCCTGTTGCACATTCCAGCAGATTTGAAAAATAAAAATCGAGGAAAATTAATTCATTGGGTATAATATTTCTAATAGTTTCCAACTAATGCTATTTTGCGTTGTCTTTATCTTGGAGTGACTTAAAAATTCAAAAATTATACTTTACAGGTATAATTAATTAGGTTCATTTTATCACAACGTCTATTATTATCTATTGATCGATTGAAACTATATTAAAATAGATTTTAATATCTGCACCTGCCTGTCGGCAGCGCTAAAGCATTGCAATTCAGTACTTCCGCTTTTCTAGTTATTTGCAATTACAACTGCGATACTTCAAAAGAATCTCGTCCTGATCTACAAGTCTTTCTCCTGCTTATTCCGCAGGAAGGTTCGGTTACTATTATCATTTTAAAATAACTTTCATGGACAGTCTTCTTCGTTTGAGAAACACCTCAAACGGTTGGTCATTTTGTATATGCATAAACGGCAGCAAATGAGTATTAGCGGAAGGGCTGGGATCATTTTAAAATAGATTCAACGCTCAACTTCAGCGAATTATTTAAATCTATCAGGCCTATTTAAATTATGAAAATCATGAAATACGTTCTACTTTCTTTTTTATTCATTCCTGCGCTCTCCTTACTGGGACAAAATAGTGCAGCGTCGGCAAAGCTAGAGATCAAGGAAACCATTCAAGGATTATTCGATGGAATGCGAGCGGGAGATAGCACCAAAGTACACCAAGCATTTAAAGATGAGGTCCGGATGTTAAGCGTTTACACGAATAAAAAAGGGGAGGAACGTAGCCAAGAAGCTACATTAAGTGATTTTTTGAAAGGAGTCGGGACGCCACACGATGCGATTTGGGATGAACGAATTGGTAAGATGACCATAGCCGTAGATGGTCGGTTGGCACAAGCTTGGGTGCCTTATCATTTTTACCTTGGGGATCATTTTTCTCACTGTGGTGTGAATGCTTTTCAATTGATGAAAGAAGCTGGACATTGGAAAATTATCAATCTAACGGATACGCGCAGGACGAAGGATTGTCCTAGTCTTGATTAATAGTTAGGGCGGCTTTTGTCCCTTGCTACGATCCAAAATCAAATTTGGAGTTATTAAATTACAGCGTATTAAGCAACTTCTATAAAAATAAATTAATAATAAAAGCATATAAAATGAATTTTTTACCTCTTCGAATTAGTTTACTAGTTTTATTCTACGGCTTGGTCACCGTATGTTATGCCGGTGGAATCCGTGGAAAGGTTACTGACGTAAAAGGAGAACCTTTGCCTTACGCCACGATTTACGTAGTACAGTCTAAGACTGGAACAACTACGAATTTAGAAGGATTCTTCGAAATTAACCTCAGTCCCGGAAGCTACGATCTCTCTTTCCAATACTTAGGCTATGAGAGTATTCAAAAACGAGTTGTGATCTCGAGCGATTTTACGACCCTTGACATTCGCTTGACGCAAAGAGAAGTTGAGCTCGACGTACTGGAAGTTTATGATGGTCGAGAAAACCCTTCTTACACGATTATGCGAAAAGCCATTGGGAAAAGTAAGTATCATCTTAATCAATTGAATAGTTATTCCACGGAGGTGTACGTAAAAGGAACGGGACGAATTAAAAAGATACCTTGGTTGTTAAGGCGATCCTTAGCCAAGGATGGCGTGGATACCAAGACGGCATTCGTAAGTGAGTCGGTTAGTCAAGTGAGCTATACCCGACCAAACTATTTCAGCGAGAAAGTGATTTCGAGAAGAACGAAAGGAGACTCTAACGAAACGGATCCCGGCGGATTTATTAACGGAAGTTTTTATTTACCGAAAGTAGAAGGGGCTATTTCTCCATTTTCAACGAAAGCTTTTGCATATTACCGTTTTGAGTTTTTGGGAAGTTTCTTTGATCAAGGGAGAGAGATCAACAGAATTAAAGTGATTCCTAGAAGTCCTGGAGAACTCGTCTTTACAGGAACGGTAAATATTGTTGATGGTATTTGGGCGATTCATAGTTTGGATCTTAGTATGCGAAAAGAAGGCTTTGATGTTGGTGTGAAGCAAATGTATAGCGCCATACAAGAAAATGTTTGGCTGCCGGTTAGTCATCAGTTTAAGATAGAAGGAACCGTCCTAGGGATTGTTTTTGAATATAACTATTTGGCAACGAATGGAAAGTATGAAATTACCTTGAATCCTGACTTGGACGTAGCCATTACCGTAGTAGATGAAAAAATCGAAGTAGAAAAAGCTAAGACTTTATCGACAGCAGCAAAGTTGGAGGTAGGGGATCTTAAGGAACGACTCAGCGAAGGAAAAGAATTGACCAATAACGACCTCAAAAAGTTATTAAAGGAATATGAAAAAGAAGAAAAAGCGGAAAGTGAAACCCCTACCATTGTAAGCGTTGAAAACTTTGAAGTTGATTCTCTTGCCGATAGTAGAGATTCGGCTTATTGGAGTGAAATTCGTCCAATGCCTTTGGATAATTATGAAATTCGTGGTTACGAAGTGCAGGATAGCATTCTGCGAGTAGATGGTGAAGATGCGTTGACCTTTGGTAGCAGCAAGTTTAAATGGACAGATATTTTATTCGGTGGAACGTATTTCACGGAAAAGTACGGCGCAAAGATAAACGCGCCATTATCAAGTCTAAACTTTAATACGGTTGAAGGGTTTCATTTCGATTATGGTCTGGAAATGACTAAG
>CALFBG010000351.1 GCA_937951685.1 uncultured Saprospiraceae bacterium
TTAAACAAGGATATACGTCCTGATGTGTTTGATTTTGCCGTAAAGGAAAATAATGCTTTACTCGAAATGCAAAAAGAGGTGTTGAGTGTGGAAGACGTATTTCAATTTTTGACTAGAAAAAAATCAACCACTCCTTCGATATGAAACAGTCTAAAATCTTCGTTCAATGGGCGCTGTTTTTCATTTTTAACGGCTTGCTCTTTTCACTTAGTGCACAACAAGATACGATTGCTGCACCACACGACACTTTACTACTCACCAAAAACTTTAAATTTACGGACGGTATTTACCTGAGTTTTGAATCTTTTCAGGCCAATCAACCCGATTATGCCTTGTCGGAGTTGAAAGCGGAACTGTACACCAATCCGCAAAATTTTATGACCCAAGTGCAGCAAATAATGGTGCCCGTGGAAGAAGGATTTGATACCTTGTCCATTGAAAAAGTATGGGGACTTTCGATTGCGGGAATTCCTTACGTGCGCTTGCCCAAAGGAGCGGTGGACAAAGAAACTTGGGTATTTGCGGGTTTACAACTAAGAGGTAAGATTTGCTATTTTAGTTTTGAAGATGAATACGAGCGCGAAATGATTATGGCGGCTTACAATCCTTTGACGGGAAGACCTTTCCGACAAGGAATAGTGAAACGTTCCCAAAAAGTGACTTTTGAAAAAATGTTGCACTTCGAAACGGGCGAAATTGAAGATTTTACGTTGTCCGGATTTAAAGAATGGATCAAAGACGATCAAAAACTCTTGGCTTCTGTCAATGACTTAACGCCGAATGAAGTGCAAAAGAAATTATTTAAATGTATGTTGATTTACGTAGATCGTAATAAAGTCTACCTCAAGCCTTAGAATTTCAAACACGATATGTTTCCAATTTTTTATAAAGAAATAAACGTTTTTTTCAGTTCCCTCATCGCCTACATCGTGATCGGTACCTTCTTGATCGTCATGGGACTAATGATGTGGGTATTCCCGCAATCTAGTATTTTGGAAAGTGAGTACGCGTCTTTAGATCAATTATTTGGAATGGCGCCGATGATCTTCACTTTCTTGATTCCGGCAATTACCATGCGGAGTTTTGCAGAAGAACATCAGACGGGAACGATTGAATTGCTCGTAACGCGTCCCATTCGAGATGCAGAAATCATTCTCGGTAAATTTCTGGCTTGCTTAGTATTGGTGATATTTGCTTTGTTGCCAACTTTAATCTACTATTACACAGTTTACCAATTAGGTTCACCGAAAGGTAATTTAGACTCAGGGGCGATTCTTGGTTCTTACCTCGGCTTGGTTTTATTAGCAGCCGTTTTTGTAGCGATCGGCATTTTTGCTTCTTCCTTGACGAAGAATCAAATTGTAGCCTTTGTCTTGTCTACTTTCCTATGCTTTTTCTTTCATTGGGCATTTTTCTTTTTGAGTAAATTACCCAGTTTTGTAGGAAGCTTAGATGACATTATTCAAAAAATTGGAATCGACTATCATTATTATTCTATCAGTAGGGGAATTTTAGACACGCGGGACATCATCTATTTTATTTCGGTCATTATTCTATTCCTCACCTTGACTAAATTTTCTTTAGAACGGAGAAACTGGTAGCTGCGAATAGGCTAAACGGTCCCATTACCAAAACTTAAAATTGTTAGCGAGATAATATCATATGCGTCAGAATAAGCGAATACAATCTATCCTTCAGTTGCTCATGATCATCGGGATTTTGATCTTTGTCAATATCATCGGTAACTTCTTTTTTGCGAAGCTCGATTTGACGGAAGACAAACGGTTTACCCTAACGGATGGCACTAAGAAGTTATTGAAAAAGCAAGAAAACATACTTTACGTTCAAGTATTGCTCGAAGGAGAATTTCCAGCGGGATTTAAGCGGTTGCAGGAAGCCACGCGAGAAATGTTAAACGACTTCCGAGGCATTTCTCCACAAATCGAATATCAATTTATAGATCCTACGGACGGCAGTACGGAGGAGGTAAATGCTCGAAAAAAGGAGCTTGCCAAAGATGGAATTACCCCAACGAATTTGCGCTTTGGTGATCAGGCAGAAACGGTAGAAAAATTGATTTATCCTTTTGCTGTATTTAGTATGGGGGAACGTAGCGTAGCCGTTAATTTACTAGAAAATAACGTTCCGGGGATGAATCCCGAAATTGTGTTGAATAACTCCGTTGGTTTATTGGAATATAAGTTTGCCAACGCGATTCAGAAATTACAAATTTTCCGTAAACCTAGTATCGTTTTTTCGCAAGGACAAGGCGAATTGTATCCGCAGCAAACGGTAGATCTAGAAAAAAACTTACGTGCTTTTTACGATACGGGAAGGGTAGACTTAGATAGTATCTATGCTTTATCCAAAGAAATTGACATTTTTGTAGTCGCCAAACCGCGTGGTACGTTTACGGAACGCAACAAATTTATCCTCGATCAATACGTGATGAACGGCGGAAAAGTTATTTGGTTGATTGATCGCTTAGCCGTCGATTTGGATAGCTTGCGAAATCGAGATAATAGTTATCTCGCCCGAGATTATCCTTTGAACTTAGAAGATCAGTGGTACAAATATGGTTTTCGGATTCAGCCGAATTACGTGCTTGATTTAGAATGTTCTAGGATCCCAAATGTAGTTGGTAAACTCGGTAGTTCGAATCAAATTGAATTGAAACCTTGGTATTACAATCCTTTGGTTGCACCAACTTCTTTTCATCCCATCGTTAAGAGTTTAGGACGAGTCAATCTTTTTTATCCCAGTACGATTGATACGATTAGAACGAAAACCAATGTCAAGAAAACGATTCTTTTAGAGTCTTCGGTTTACACCAAAATTCAACCCAATATCACGCGATTGAATTTTGAAATCTTGCGGGTACCCGTTGACGAAACCAAATTCAATAAAGGACCACAACCGCTGGCTGTTTTGTTGGAAGGTGAGTTCCCTTCTTTATTCCAGAATCGGGTTACCGAAGGAATGATGAGTGGCATGGAAAGTCTTAATTTGAAATACCGAGAGAAAAGTGTAAAAACAAAAATGCTCGTCGTTTCTGACGGCGACGTTGCGGCGAATTTATTCAATGCTAAGAGTGGCGAATATCGTGCTTTGGGGTACAATCAATTTGAACGACAAGTATTTTCAAATAAGAATTTTATGGTCAACGCGATCGAATATATGTTAGATGAAAACGGGGTGATTGATGCACGAGCAAAGGAAGTCAAACTACGGATGTTAGATAAGGTCAAGCCTAAAAAAGAAAAAACCTTTTGGCAATTGATCAATATTATCGCACCCTTGTTCTTTTTGGCGCTTTTCGGGTTTATTTTTTACAGTTACCGCAAAAGACGCTACGCATAAAATGCAAGGGATGAATGCTACTTTAAAAGTCTTATAGCCTGCCACAAATAAGATATTACAATGATGATTAAATTTACTTCTACATGAAAAAGACAATTGGCTTATTCCTTTTATTCTTAGTATTAGCAGGAATTACTTGGATGGTTTTGAATAAAAAAGACGAGGGAGAAAACATTAGCAAAATAGATCAAGCATTTACCTTGGCTTCGGTAGATCAGATTCATAAAATTTTTATTGCAGATCGTTCAGGAAATGCACCGACCGAGTTAGAACGGAGTGGTAAGGAATGGATTTACAATGGGAAATATCGAGCGGCGAAGCCAACGGTAGGTTTGCTTTTAGATGCGATCAAACGAATGCGAGTAAAGCATTTAGTACCCGAAGCGGCCCTAGAAAATGTTACGCTGGGGATGGCTTCGGAAGGAATTCTCGTACAGCTTTTTGATCAATCAGGCAAAAAAATAAAAGGGTTTTACATCGGCGGCATGACGAATGATGAGCGGGGAACTTTTATGGCTGTGGAAGGACAGGAAAAACCTTACGTCATGCACATTCCAAGTTGGGAAGGGAATCTCCGACAGCGATTCAGTATTCGCGGGTCAGACTGGCGCGATCCGACGATTATCCGAAAAAAAGTAGAAGAGATTCAGTACGTTTCGTTGGAATATCCCAAGCAAAAAAATCAATCTTTTGTTTTACAAAAAGAAGGAGAAAATTATACCGTTGAACCCTTGTTTCCTACGACTCCCAAAATTACAACAGGTTTGAAACGAGGAATTATCGAAAGCTACTTGGTGAATTTTAGATCGCTTGGGGTAGAAAGTTTTGAGAATGAGAATAAAAAAACGGGAGCTTATACCAGCATGGTTCCTTTTTGTATTGTACGATTGAAAGACGTGCAAGGCAACGAGCAAGAGATTAAATTCCATCCGCTTTATCCTAAAGGAGAGGATGGTGAAATAGTAGCAGACGGGAAAGAAATCGAACGCTATTTTGCAGCCACCAGCGAAGGCGATGTCGTCCTGGTACAGCATCTAGTATTTCAAAAAATATTCTGGGGCTATCCACTTTTTTTTAAAGAATAAAACAAACTACTATGCGTCGAGGTTTTTATCCCTTAGTTTTTTTGTGTTTTCTGCTCTTTGGTCTGACGAGTGCAGCGTTGATAGAAGACTGGGGCTTTTATGGACACCGCCGAATCAATCGGATGGCTGTTTTTACCTTGCCACAAGACTTGATTGGTTTTTACAAAAAGAATATTGAATACATCACCGAACACGCCGTAGATCCTGATAAACGCCGCTACGCTACCAAGCACGAAGCGGTGCGCCATTACATTGATATAGACCATTGGGGAACTTACCCTTTCGATGAAGTACCTCGAAATTGGACGGACGCTTTAGTTCAGTATACGGATATTTATATCGTGAATCAGCGCAACGATACTTTTCAAGTTTTTGGGGATAGAATGGTCGAAGAGCAGGGCGGCAACTTGATTTTGAAAAATAAAACCTTCGCGCGAAAATTTCCTGGTAAAGTGCTCAAAGTATCAAAAAAATCGTATCGGGACTTTTTTGTCAAACAAATTCTTCCACAATATTACGAAGACGATTGGGTCGTAGACCTTCCCGCTTTTCAGGAGTTGTTGCGCAATTCTGGTTTGACAATGAAGTATCAATCCGTTTTTGCCAAAGATCGCTTTTCGGAATATGGTATTTTGCCTTATCATTTAGTGAAAATGCAAAGCCGTTTGACAAAAGCTTTTCGGGATAAAAACATTAAATACATTTTGCAACTTTCCGCAGATTTTGGTCACTACATCGGTGACGCGCACGTACCCTTGCACACGACAGAAAACTACAACGGACAGTTTACCAATCAAATTGGGATTCACGCCTTTTGGGAAAGCCGCTTGCCAGAATTATTTGCCGATAAGGAATATAGCTACTTCGTTGGGAAAGCACGTTACATTGAAAACCCAAGTAAATTTTATTGGGATATTGTACTGACGAGTCACAGCTACTTGGATAGTGTATTATTAATTGAACAAGACCTGAAAAAAATATTTCCGGCAGATCAACAATTTTGTTACGAAGAACGATTGGAACGTACCATTAAGACACAATGCCGCGCTTACGCAGAGGCGTATCATCGCCGTTTGGATGGTCAGGTGGAACGCCGGATGCAAGGCTCAATTCATGCCATTGGTAGTGCTTGGTATACTGCTTGGGTCGATGCCGGACAACCCGATATGAAAGCAATGATGGATTTCAAATTATCCAAAAAGGAAAAAGATCAGCTAGAAGCGCTCAACGAGAAATTTAAAGCGGGCGCAAGCAAAGGCCGTAAGCACGAATAAGCTACGGGCAATCCTGATACGCATGATACGAAGCAAGATCCATTGCAAGATCCGTTGCTAGTTGCTAAATTCACGATGGATTCCGTTTGACCATTTCTAAGCAGCTACTTATTCCTGTACGACGAATAGGGTAGACACCATAATGTTTTTTACTTGCTGATGGAGGTAATAAGCTCCTTTTTGCAAGTCAGAAATGTCAAGGTGAACGGTATGTTCTGTCTCTGGTGCTACTTCCAAAACGATACGTTTTACTTCTCTACCCAACATATCGGTAATGCTCAAGTGTTCCTCAGAAGTAAATGTTTTGAATTTTACGGTGAGTACTTCTTGGTACTGTGAAACAGGATTGGGAAAGACAATTAAGTCTGCATCCGCAACGCAATTTATTTTTTGATAAATCAAATCAGAATATTCAATACTTCCATCAAGGTCTACCATTTTTAAACGATAATAATTGAGTTCGTTCGCCTGTTCGTCGCGATATTGATAGCTGGCGCCGTGGCGATTAGCCTGTGGTAGTTGTATCGCTAGGGTAGTGAAGGCGAAACCATCCTCACTACGTTGTATTTCATAATGTCGAAACTTTTCTTCGGCGCTAGCTTCCCAAGCTAATTCCACGCTACAAGCAATTGGTTTGGCAACAAAATAAATAAGCTCGACGGGTAAAATAGCACTCGCAGAAGCATCCCGCCAGTCTAAATCGCTGCCACCATGATCGGGCGTAGGTGCCGTAACACCATCCTGAGCAACGTCGAATAAATCTACTAAGCCATTTTGATTTAGATCAAACCAATAAGCACCATTTGCTTGCAAAAAAGGTGGTCGTTGTGTTTCGTCGTACCCAATATCATTGGGTAGATTGTCCAACCAATCGGGAATACCGTCGTTGTCCATATCATCACTATTGAGGTAATGCCCTCTACTGTTGGCTGATTCGTAGCTGTTGGCGGTGTTGCGTAATTCTTCGATGACCTGGCCGTTATTATTGGTATCGTAGCCTTCCGTCCAATCGTAAGCAGCATCATTATCCGTATTGAGATCTAAATAATCGGGAACGGAATTGCCAGAATTATCATCTACGTTTGGATGAACGCCCGCGTTTGCACCGCCATTATCATTACTAGCGGTTAATTGTTCATAAATATCTAAAATTCCGTCTTGATCTAAATCGTCATTGTTGACGACGGGATTCAGCGCAAAACTGGGACAAGTAGAACAAACCCCTTCTTTATAATCGGGAATACCATCATTATCAGCATCAAGATCCAAGTAATCAGGAATCAAGTCGCCATCACTATCTAAAACCGTACTAGTACTCGCATCATTCCATCCATTTTGATCGGCACTATCCGTGAAGTTTCCAATTTTTCCATCTAAGGAAAGATCGCCCATTCCAAGATCAAGGGAAGTTTGTCCCCCCGCATTTTCTACCAAATCGGTAATGCCATCGTTATCGGCATCTAAGTCTCTAGAGTTGGCAATACCATCTCGGTCGGCATCACAAATAACATTTAAAGGGTTATTTCTCCACCCAAATGCACCGCCGCCACTAGAATTGTGTTGAACAACTTCAACTTCTGTTAAATAGATATCGGGAATATTCAATCGCGCATATTTATTACTTTGGTCAGCACTTTGTCCCGGATAATCTGATATTAAAGCGCCAGCACCATCTATACTAAGATTACTTCCAACTTCACCGAAGGCAATACCATTTGCGCCTTCCCAGCCTTCCCAATTGCCATTTTCGTAACGGACATCCGTTCCATCGGCGGTTCGATATCTAAAAAGTGGGATCAACTCTAGATACGGACTCACGTATTCCATATCAGAAATTTTAAAATCAAAACCATTGATTGCGAATGGTTTACCCGTGATTGCACTAATAAACTTTACTAGCACCCGTTCTCCTGCAATACTTACGCTGTGTTGGCCATCATAATTTTTATAACTTGTAATACCATTGCCCGGCGTGATAGAACTATTTTCGATGGTAACGGTAATCTCAACATTGTAGGGCGAACCATCTGAAGCGACAAAGCCCGTATAAAGTTGGGGTCCGTTGGTCAAGTCCCCCGTAATCCTCCCCGCAGTAGCTTGGGTCGTTGGACCAAAAAATAGTTGTGTGGTTGTTCCACAATTGTCTTCAACCGTATTAGGAATACCGTCATTATCGTCATCAAGATCACAACGATCTGCAACGTTGTCATTATCTAAATCGGGTAGCCCCGAAGCACCCGCATTGCAGGGATCGACGATGAAAACCGAAGCACTTAATTGGTCAGCAAAATGATTAGGATCGGTGACATCGGGAGAAAAAGCTGCGGTCGTTGTACTGGTAATGGTTTGCCCGCCTTGTCCGATATCCACGGTTCCTTTCAAGGTCATTGTTACGGAAGCTTGTATCGCAAGGGTTCCTATTTGCCAAATAGAATCGTTGTAAGTCCCTTGGCTAACGACACCATTGCCCGTGATTGGCGTTAAGCCTGCTGGTAAAAGGTTGATTAGGCTAACATTAGTCGCTATGTCGGGACCATCATTATGAACTTTGAGTATAAAGCTGACGGTATCTCCTTCCTGAATGGTCGTAATGTTGTTTTCGCTGGCGTTGGAAGTCATTAGTTCTGCACTTTGTGACAGCAGTGCGGTCGAATTCATAAAATACAGCAACGTGAAAATCACAAAGTTAGTCGTACGAAAGGTTCTTTTGAGGAAAGCTGTTAGGGTCATGATTTAGAATTATGAAATTGGCATATAATTCAGTAGTGCTTTATCAAGCCTACTATTTTGCAAAAGTTTTTAAAAAAAACTTTATTGGCGAATGCTTATTACAAAGTATTATTTGTGGGGGAGTCTATTTTTTTCTTGTAAAGAAGGCTCAATTAAAAAGCAAAGGATCATTTTGAAATCGAGCTACCTTGTTCTTAAACAAGAGCAAATGATTGACGAAATTGAACTAAGTATAAACGAGGGGATCGTTACCTATCAGTGCGTACAAAATGATCTTGATGATTTCTACAATAAGACTACCGTTTAGTATCCAAAAAAAGTGCCAAGCTTACAAAAGTGGCGGATCTGTGACAAGGTGAATGGTAGCGTATGAAAAGGTTTGCTTCCTTTTGCTGCTTACAGATCGAGAAAGAATGATAGTCTAGTAGACTCTGGCATAGTTTTATCTTTCTGTAACTATTAAGTAGGTTTACCAAATAAATTTACTAATTCGCCCACTATTATCTTTTAGATGAATATACTTACCCGTCGCCTTTTGTGGAAAATATTAGGAAAAGAAGAAGATCAAACCCTTCTAATCACTCGATTACAGCAATGGAATAGAGGTTTTGGTTGGTTGAGTGCTTGTACATTTCTCTTTTTGGCAATGGTCAGTTTTCGCTTTAATTGGACTTGGCTTGCTATTTTAGCGAGTGCGCTTTTGATTGCCATATTGACGGCTTTGGGGAGAAGCTTTTTGTACCAAGGGCAAATTGAGCTTTACCAAAAAATGCAACAAGTACAAGCTCAAGCACTGGTTGAAAATCGTCGCGAGCTCGAATGTTTTAAAACCGTAGTGGTGCAGCAAGAGTGGGAGCAAGGTTTAGCGACCTTGCAAGCATCGAGTAGAACCTTACGCAAGATCGCAGAACAGGAGGGGTATACACAACTTGAAAATAATTTGCAAGCAACCGAATTAGCAACGGTAGCCTTAAAAATGAACGCAAAAGTGTTGCAGCGATTGGCTGTTCCTGAAGTTAAGAGTGCCGAAGCAGCACCGGAATTGGTAGATTTAAATTACGTTTTGCACCAAGTGTTGATCAATCTTCGTACGGCAATTGAACAGAAACAGGCTGAAATATATACCTTCCCTTTACCCATTGTACTGGGGAAAGAAGATGATTTTGTCTTAATTTTCCAACAACTGATTTTGCATAATTTAAACCACAATCAATCTCTAATTCCTCGTATGAATATCGTGGTAGAATCGACCGATCAGTATCATTATCTTGGCTTTCGGGGAAATGGAAAAGAGGAATCTCAAGCGCAAGAAGCCTTATTCCTATTCGATAAAACTTGGCGTCGCCGACTGACTCGACCCGCGGGCGATTTGAGCCTTCAGGTATGCGAAAAATTACTCGAACAATACAAAGGTAAGCTGACGATACACCGAGAAGCAGGCAAACCGGCTACTTTTTGCGTCAAACTACCGAGTGCTGTAGAACGAGCTTAATCCGAGCTTGAAAACAGATTATTTCTCACCGCTTAGCAAGATTTTTTTCCCGATACTCAATTTATTCCCCGCAAGGTTTTACTTTTGCGGCATGACAAAATTAATTCGCAACGCAGTGAAAGGAATGGCAATGGGAATTGCCGAAGTGATTCCTGGCGTTTCAGGAGGAACAATTGCTTTCATCACTGGCATCTACGAACAATTACTCAATAGCATCAAAGCTTTTGGACCGGGTTTATTTACGACCTTTCGGGAATCCGGAATCAAAGGGGTTGCTCAAGCAATTAACGCTCCTTTTTTGATGAGCCTTGCCGTAGGGATGGTTTTTGGAATCGTGATTGGTGTCTTTGGGGTTTCTTATTTGCTAGAAAACTATCCAACTTTAGTGTGGGCTTTTTTCTTTGGATTGATTATCGCTTCTGCGATTTACGTAGGGAAGCAGATTGATCGTTGGGGCATTGGAGAAATTGTTCTACTACTGATTGGTACATTCGTCGCTTTTGGGATCACCGTACTGGCGCCCGCCAACGGTAGTACTGCTTTGCCATTTGTCTATCTCTCTGGTCTAATTGCCATTTCGGCTTTGATCTTACCTGGTATTTCGGGGAGTTTCATTCTGCTTTTGATGGGCATGTACAGTTTCATCATTACCGATACCTTAAGACCTGCTTTGAGAACCTTAGCGCCAGATAAACTGCTAATTATGTTTGTTTTTGCTTTGGGTTGCTTAACGGGATTAATGACTTTATCCAGAGTATTATCATGGACCTTCAAAAAATATCGTAATCTAACCTTAGCGATTTTGACCGGATTCATGCTAGGTTCGCTCAATAAAATTTGGCCTTGGCGTGTACCGACAGAATGGTTACGCGATCAAGCGGGAGCTATTTTGTTAAAAGAAGATGGAACGCCTAAGAAAATCCTTATGGAGCAAAATGTTTTTCCATAACAATTTGAAAGTTTAACTGGAGCAGAACCATACTTTATCGGCGTGATCGTTTTAGCAATCGTTGGATTTGCCTCCGTTTTTTTGATGGAACGTTGGAGCAACGAATC
>CALFBG010000352.1 GCA_937951685.1 uncultured Saprospiraceae bacterium
CAATTAGCCAATTTAATTTCTCCTTTTGAAGATGGCTGTGTACAATCGGTGGTCGGAAAAATAAAATCTTGGTTAGACCAAGTCGATGATCAACAATTCTAGGATTGATTTAGCGATTTTTGAGCGATGCAATGAGGAACGATCTATGAAATAAAAGCGAGGGTTTAGCTTGTACTTAAGCAATTTTAAAGCCGATACCAATAGCTTTCGTGGTATTCTGTCTGCTTTTCATAAATTAGTTGCTACCTTTGCTTTGAACAGAAGAAAATTCTGCTATATGTATGATATAATACTCAGTTTTATTACTGCTTTTACCCTTACCTACTTCGCGATTCCATCTATCATTCACGTCGCCCGGGTTAAAAACCTTTGCGATGAACCTGGTGAAAGACGCTCTCATACGGTCAGCACTCCTTCCTTAGGGGGAATTGGTATTTTTGCGGGTGTCATTTTCTCGATTATTCTATGGACGCCCTTCGAAGCTTTTGGCGATTTACAATATATTCTTTGTGCCTTCATCATTATTTTTCTCATCGGAGCTAAGGATGATATTCTTCCCATTTCTCCTAAGGTTAAATTGATCGGGGAAGTATTCGCCGCTACGATTCTTGTGTTCAAATCGAATGTAAAAATCACTAGTTTATACGGTATTTTTGGGATTACGGCTTTGCCCGAACCCATTAGTATTTTGCTTTCCGTTTTTACGATTCTAGTAATTGTTAACGCTTTTAATTTGATTGACGGAATCAATGGTCTTTCAGGAAGTATTAGTACACTGATTTCAATTACCCTAGGAACTTGGTTTTATTTGTCTGATCATATTGCTTTAGCGATGGTTGCTTTTTCTTTAGCTGGTGCCGTTACCGCATTTTTAAAATACAATTTTTCCCCTGCTAAGATATTTATGGGCGATACTGGATCCTTGCTCGTGGGCTTGGTCTGTTCTATTCTTGCCATCAAATTCATTGAGTTGAATAATGTATCTGATCCTTATGGTTTTAATGCTGTACCTGCCGTAGCGATTGGTATTATGATTTTGCCCTTGTTCGATACCTTACGGGTATTTACGATGCGTGCGCTACGAGGACGTTCGCCCTTTAGTCCGGATCGAAATCACATTCACCATTTGCTCATCGACTACGGATTTAATCATATGCAGGCGACTGCGATTTTAGTCTTAGTGAATATTTTCTTCATCATCATTGTGATTACCTTGCAAGATTTGGGCTCGCTCAATCTACTCTTGCTGATTCTCGGGATCGCTATCTTAATGTCTGCCAGTCTTTACCTTACCGTTTCTCGCCGAGAAAAAAGGAAAAATCAAGCTTCCAATGTATAGTTACTTTTTGGTCTTTGTAGGAGGTGGACTGGGTAGTATTTGCCGTTTTGGCATTGCACAATTGCTAAAACCTTATGCATTCGTCTTTCCTTTTGCTACCTTTTTAGCCAATGCTTTAAGTTGCATGGTCTTAGGTGTGCTCGTAGGGATGAGCCTTAAAACGGAAGCTAGTAGTGTCCAAAAATTATTACTAATGACAGGATTTTGTGGCGGCTTTAGTACCTTCTCTACTTTTTCTAATGAAACGCTCCAACTTTTTCAGACTGGACAAACAGCTTATGCCTTCGTTAATATTATTGGCAATCTCCTTGTTTGTTGGCTTTGTATTTATACAGGTATAAAACTCGCAGGATAGTTCCTTAAGCATTACCCAACCTTGCCAAAATAGCCGCTTTGACTTGTTCGAAGTCATTCTCTTTCAATAAAGTCGTCGTACTAGAATTGATATCAATCAACCAATCGGAAAGTTTACCAAAGTTCTGATGAATATCTTTGATGTTGTGGTATTTCTTAGACTGCGCTTCTGAAATTTGTCCAATCCGTTTTTGTAAAAAAGCAGCCCACTTCTGCTCTTGTTGTTCCCAATATTCAAAATAAGAATCTAATATATCAGGTTCTCCAAAATGGATAAACTCTACCGGAACGGGTAAAACACGCTGCGTGAAAGCTTCTTTGTCCCAACGATTATTCCGAGCAATTTCGTAAAGTTCAAACATACAGTAAGGAGACTTCGCATATTTGTCACTCACAAAAACGACGATCAAATCTCCTGCTCCGATCTCTTCCATAAATTTAGAAATCAATCCTCCGTATCCTAAATCCATTTTGTCGCGAATCACAGTAAAACCATCTTTCTTCAAAGCGGCGTAAAGTTCATCAACAATTTTTTCGCGGCTTTCCCCCGTTTCTCGTTGGTCGCCCCAAGCGTAAGAAAAATAAATTTTTGTAGGACTCGCTGGATTCTTTTGCTCCGTTTTTTTAGGTTTAGGAGTAGGTGCTTCAGGAAGATCATACTCACTCGCAATGGAAAGGATTGCATCTTTGATCTTGATAAGTTCATTGTTTTGTCTCTCTCCTGTGACTCCTTTAGCTTCCTTTTGCTTCCATTTTTCCCATCTTGATTGCAATAAAATAATCAAGTTAATCTTTCCCGTAGTCGTAGCGTAATCCATTAACTTATCCAAAGCTGCGTTGAGTTGACCGTCGATGACTAGCTGTTGAATAATATTCATAAGAAAAAAATTAAGAGGATAAATAAATGGAATTTACAATAGCTCAAACACTAATTCCACACTAGTCGCTTAACTATTTTTTATAAAAAAATGCTTTGAACAAGCTTGCATTTTATTGTTAACACAAAGAAGTTGTTTAAAAACTCCAAAAATGTTTACGAATTGATCTTTTTGTCCAACTTTTCAGCTTTTTCATCCTCCGTAGCGCTGCTACGAACTCCTAAAAGAGCTTCAACCTGCCTGCCGGCAGAGGCAGGTTTGAACAAAA
>CALFBG010000353.1 GCA_937951685.1 uncultured Saprospiraceae bacterium
AAACGATATGATGTACGTAATTCCGATCGACTTCGCAACACCTGCTTTTGATGAAACGCTTGCCTTACGGCGAAAAATCCTTAGAATTCCCTTAGGATTGAGCTTTGAACTCAAAGACATTGCCCAAGAGTATCAAGATTACCACCTTGCCTGTTACAGCGCAGAAGCGGAATTATTGGCTTGTCTAGTACTTACCGTGAAAGACTATAAACACATCAAAATGAGACAGGTAGCGGTAGATGATACGATACAAAGTAAAGGTGTGGGTACGTTTTTAGTGAAGGCTTGCGAAGATTTTTGCCGGAATTTAGGCTTTGAACGCATCGTACTTAATGCAAGAGATACTGCCGTTGAATTTTATGAGAAATTGAATTACGACAAAGTAGGCGAAGCTTTTGAGGAAGTTACGATTAAGCATTTTAAAATGGAGAAGGTTTTGAAGCAGGAGGCTTGATCTTTTCTGTTTTCTTCGCAAGAAAATTATGCTAATCTCTCCACGTAAAATTGAGCTCAGTCCTGAAGGGACGACTCCCTCTAAGGATTGACTTGCAAGACTCCTTTTTTTTAAATAAATTTAGTACTTAAGTTATAACTTAAAGAACGAATTATCATTATTTCACCCATAAATTCATACAACGATGTCAAAAATGGATTGGTTACTAGATAAGTACGGAGAGAGTCACCAAAATGCAACGAATAAAATGATCCACTGGATTTGTGTTCCGGCGATCGTTTTTAGTCTTTTTGGAATGATTTATTGTATTCCATTTTTTACGGAGAAAACGCTTTTTATGAATTGGGCAGCAGTGCTTTACCTTGGCGCTTTACTGTATTATCTCTCTTTATCACGAGCCATGTTTTTTGGATTTATCGTCGTTGGTGGGCTGATTTTGTGGGGAAATCATACTTTAGCCCTGCTCGTCGGTTCTACACAATCTATGGTGATAGCTTCTATTGCAATCTTTGTAGTAGCTTGGATTGGGCAATTTATTGGTCATAAAATCGAAGGCAAGAAACCTTCCTTTTTAGAAGATTTACAGTTTTTAATGATTGGTCCAGCGTGGTTGTTGCACTTTATTTACAAGAAATTAGGAATTAATTATTAGCCGAGGCGTTAACGGAGAATGGTAAGCTCTTTCGAGCAAATGATACCATTGCTCAGGTCGAGGCGTAAATGGTAGAAATAAGTACCTGCGGTCAGTGGCTTACCCGAACGCGTGGTACCACGCCAATCATTTTGATAAGGACGGGCTTCGTATACCACCGTTCCCCAGCGATTGAAAACAACCAAGTGTTTATCCGGGAATTTATCCAATTGATCAAAGAAAAGGACATCGTTAAGCCCGTCTCCATTCGGCGTGATGCCCGTTGGAAAAATATCACAAATATCATCAACGGCTTCAATTTTCAGGCTAACTAAAGCTGTTTCGCATTGATTGCAACTGGTATTACAAACTTCATAACGAAAAGAATCGACCCCGATAAACTCTGGATCGGGCACAAAGTGATACTTCCCAAGCTCATCCGCTTCAATCAATCTTCCAAAACTAGGCTCACTCAATAACTCAAAAGATAAACTTTCTAAGCGAAAACCGCGATCGTTATCCAGCAATTTCATGTTTTGCAGCGCTGTATAATTATTCGTAAAATACTTGTCGTTCCGCGCGCGAGTCCTTGGCTCTACGTAAATGACAATATCATCGAAATCATAATAGAGATTATTAAAACTTTTGATGGTCCAACGAAATTCATTTTTGCCTTCTTTTAAATTCGTAAAGAGCGTCGTTGCCTCATCAGGTTGTTGAATCGTTACGCCCGGAGGACCTTCCCACAAACCATAAGCATCAAAAGGAAGATTGCCCGTCAACCGAATACTATCTTGACAAATCGTTGTATCGGGACCGAGTACTGCATTATAGGGATTTGCAACAATAATGGTTAACTCATCCGTTGCCAAACAGCCATTTCCATCAATGACCATTACCGTATATTGCGTAGACGCCGATGGACCAATATAGGAATTTAAAGCCCCCATATTTTCTATACCGACGGGCGGTGACCAAGTGACTTGGTAAGGCAGCACCCCACCGTTTACATTAATTTCAAAAGGCGTTTGATCGCCAATGGTAATGGTATTGGCGTCGGAACTTACGGATATTTCAAAAGGTGGAAAGTCTCCAACGGTTACGCTAGTATTCGCCGTACAGCCATTTGCATCCGTCACGGTTACTGCGTAAGTTCCCTGATCAATTTGAGCTGGATCGAGTCCGGTAAGGCTAGGGTCACTCCATTGTGCATCATAAGGCGCTGTTCCTCCAAAGGCATTAAGCTGGATGCTACCGTTATTTGCTCCACAAGAAGCAAAAACTTCCGGATCAAAATCAATGATACTTTCTCCAATCACGATAGGACGTACACTGGTTGCACCGAGCGCATCCGTCACGGTTACTTCGTAATTGCCTGGCGCGAGATTAGCTTGATTTTTGGTATCGGGTAGGCTCCCAGACCAATCGTAAATAAAAGGTGGCGTTCCCCCGATAATGGTCAAATCTATTGATCCATTGGTACTTCCCTCGCAGGCAGGCTTACCAAAAAACATAATTTCAAACGAAAACACACGAAGATCTGTATTTCCTACGAGCACGTGGGAAATCAATAAAAAGACACCAAAAACCAATAAGAGTTTGCCGATGACGGCTTTAGTGAATCTTTGCATGTGGTACGTTTACCATTTAATGGATGCGTAACGAAGTCGATGATTTCTTAGCTTTTTGCTAAACAGGCTAAGAAATTTATTTTTTTAAATCGCTTTGCCGTTAAGCGAAAGGATTATTTTGAACCTAAAAAGTAGTAAAAAGGAAAGTATTATACTACGATAGATAAAGCTTCTAAGTTATCAAATCTATTCTAAATAGACTAGCAAATACCTTAAAAACGTATGAGCGCAGACAGAAATTTCATAGCTGTAAGCCAAAATTAAGCTTAGCGTATCGAAAGTCTTTATTCGTATTGGTACTTAAAAGCATTTACCTCTTATAGAACAGCAAAACTTTCGGATAGTTTACGAATCAAGAATGCCGCATTTTCCTGAGAAAAGGGGAGTGGTGGCTTAAATTTAATTACATTGTGCAAGGGACCGTCAATGCTCAGCAGCATACCTTCCTGCTTCATGCGATGAATGATTTTTTTAATGGCTTCGGTAGCGGGTGTTTTTTGCTCTTGGTTTTCAACTAACTCTAATCCCCAAAATAAACCACTGCCCCGAACATCGCCAATGATTGGAAATTGTTCTTTTAATTGTTGAAATCCGTCGCGTAAAAATTCCCCGACCGTCAGTGCATGCGCTTGTAATTGTTCCGTTTCGATGACTTGAAGGACGGCTTTTCCAATTTCGCAAGAGACGGGATTGCCACCAAAGGAACTGAAAAACTCCATGCCATTATTGAAGGCATCCGCAATCGCCTCGGTGGTCACGACTGCGCCCATCGGATGTCCATTGCCCATTGGCTTACCAAGGATGACAATATCTGGTACGACTTCCTGCATTTCGAACGCCCAAAAATGACTACCAACTCGCCCAAAACCAACCTGCACTTCATCGGCAATGCAAACACCTCCTTGCGCACGAACTAATTCATAAACCGTTTTGAGGTAAGCTGGTGGCAATACAATTTGTCCTCCACAACCTAAGATGGATTCACAGATAAAGGCACCAATGGGTTCGTTGGCGGCAGCGGCTTTGGCTAAAACTGCTTCGGCTAATTGTCCATATTTTATGCCTAAGTCTTGCTCCTCGTAGCGGTATTTCCCCCGAAATCCGTCGGGTGCGGGAAGTTTATAAATGTGCTTTGCTTGCCCCGGACCTCCTTTGCCTTCGTACTTATAAGGACTTAATTGAATACCAACATTAGTATTGCCATGATAAGCGTGATCAACTACTAAAATATGTTGTCGTTGGGTAAAATGTGTCGCCATACGGTAAGCTAAATCGGTTGCCGCACTGCCCGAGTTGACAAAAAAGACCTTGTTGAGTCGATCCGGAAATTTTGCGCAAAGCAGCTCCGCGTATTCTGCCAAACTATCGTACAAATAACGGGTATTGGTATTGAGCAAGGCAATTTGTTTTTGTGCGGCTTGCACGACCTGAGGATGACAATGGCCAACGTGGCAAATGTTGTTCACGCCATCCAAAAAAGTACGACCACGATCATCGTACATATATTGAAAAGCTGCGCGTTCCATCTGAATAGGATCTGCCTGGTAACTGACGCTGAGTGCCGGACTAATGTGTTGGAAACGGCGCGTGAGCTGTTGCTCGGGATCTTTGGGTGGTGTCGTTGGAAAACCACAACTCGATTTGAAAGCGTTTGCTGCTTGTAGCGGATTGATGCTGATCCAACGATTTAATAAGTCCCAGGCGTCTTTTTCGCTGATGCTGAGGTAGTCGTTCTCCTCCGTTTGTGCGCTGGCGTAAGCAGACATACAAACGCTGGTGCAAAGTCGGGCTGCAACTAAATAATATAAAACTTCCAGCTCGGCAGCTTCCAATGGATAAACTTCGTGGTAAGCGCCAATGATGCTTTGCGCGTAGGGCAGGGGTTCTTCTTTTTTCATTAAGGCGTAAGCCAAGGCAATCGCTAATTCATGGATCAATTGCGTATAGGCTAAATCGCCAAAATCAATGATGCCGACTAACTTATCGGCTTTTGTAAGGAGATTCCAATCGTTGGCGTCGTTGTGGAGTACCGACTTTCGTAAGGTCTTGACTTTTGCTTCGACAAAAAGTTCGTATTGTTGTAAATAGTAGTTGACCAGACTACGACTTTTGGGATCTTGGATGTAGGGAAGGTAAGCTTTGCAATCAGGGAAATATTGTAAGTCCCAAATTTGTGTTCGTTGTGCTAACGTCGGAATTGCTACTTGTGCCAGCGTGCGATTCATGGTTGCTAGAAAACGACCAAGGGATTGGAATAGGCTATGCGTATGGAGCGTTTCGGCGAAGAAAGTCCCGTCAATAAAATTGAGCATCCGCATTCTTGCTTCGTCGCCAGCATACCTTACGGCAACAATGGCTTGCCCTGATTTCGTCGGGATAAACTTAGGGAAAAGGTAAGCTTGGTTTGACGCTTTTTGTAAACAGGCTAAGGCTTTTTCCTGTGCTGTTAGAATGTCTAGCGCCTGATCTAACTTAGAAAACTTCAGGATAAATCGCTGTTGGTCGTCCGTGGTCAGTAAGAAATTCTGGTCTTCGTAGCCGACTAAGGCTTTGATGGAAACGTCCAAGTCGTAATGTGTGCGAACTAATTTTTTGATCTCAGCGTGGTTCATGCTAGCTTTTGTTTTACCGCAGTGGTGCCCTAATTTTAACTATTCACTAAGCTAAAAAATTAAATGGAAAAGGAGGGAGCTCGGCGGCTAGAACTTTAGCAACAATTTGGATTGAATTGCTAGGCATGGTCTTTTGTTTGGATACTTTTTGAGCTTGCCATTGTCAATAAGAGGACAAAGCGACTACCCAAATCCAACAAAAACCACTATTTTTCACAATTGGCAGAGTTTATGCATCCTATAGGCAGTAAGGGGATCATTTACAGTATACCCGCTCGAAGAGATTTAATATTCTAATAAACTAAAAGACATGGATAACTGGGGAAAACCTATCGAAATTCTATTGATTGAAGATAATGAAGGTGACATTATTTTAACGGGAAAAGCTTTAGAAGAAG
>CALFBG010000354.1 GCA_937951685.1 uncultured Saprospiraceae bacterium
TGCAGTGCTAAATCGTGGTGGTGATAACCCTTACGATGGACAAAGCCAAAAAAGAGAATACTTAATTTACGCAGGAACAACCACTGCCCCCGCTGCAGATTTACCTTTGCAAATTGCTGGTTTATCAAGCTATCAAGCCGGACAAGGAGTGGTTAGTTTAGACGTTTACGGTGCTGGTTTTAAAGCAACCGATAGTATTTATATAAAAAATAGCAGCGGCGAAGCCATTCCCGTATCTAGTAAGGATTACCAAGCAGCAGATCGAACGTGGACCGCACATTTTGATCTTAGCATGGCTACCGAAGGTGCTTGGACACTCTACGTAGAGAATGGCGGAAATATCAGTGCCGCGCCACAAGACTTACTCATCGTTGCACCACAGGTTAATCCTATTTCTATCAATCTTATTACGAGTGCATTTATCCGGGAAGGTCGTTGGCGCCCCGTCGTTGTCGAAGTTTTTAATAATAGTAACGTAGATAGTTATATGGTTCCCGTATTTGTACAATTTGAAGGCGCACCAGAACTGGACAACCCTGAATTACTGGACTTCCCCTCCTTTATCACCGATTCTGTACAAGGAAATCAGTGGGATGCTTTCGAAGGAGAATTCAACTCTTGGGCTGATGTTCCTTATTATTTAGATCAATTGGATAGTGCGACGAATATAATGTACCGGAGAGTTCCCGTTATTCTGCCTTACATTCCAGCCAATGACAAAGTAATACTTGAACTAAACGTAAGATACGAGGGCGCGGGCGATAGTAAAATTATGGCTTTTGCCTTATCTCCTTTGGTTGATAATGCCGATATTCAATTTCGTACCGGCACGAGCGAATGCTTTAAACAAGTAATTGAATACGTGATTACTTCACTCGTACCTAATCCGCTTGCTTGTGCTTATGGGATTGGAACTTCTTTACAAGGAGCCACAAACTTCATTACTGGCACCAACGCCCGCACGCCCATTTCTACGATTGCTTACGCTAGTTCCTTAGCTTCTACCATTGCTACCTGTGCTGGTGTTGCGTTTCCAGCTTACGGTTTGGTCTACGGAATTACTAGTACCTTATTCGGAACCTTCGGTTCTTCACTTTCCATCGTAGACTGTTACGCCGAAGCCATTGCTCCGAAGGAAATAGAAACCACGGTAGTTGGCTCTACTACGCCAGAAGACAAGTATGGTCCAGTTGGAGCAGAGCAAACGGAAGGACTTTCTCCTGGCCTCAAGCGTAACTTTATTAATCAAACCGATGAGTTTAGTTACCGCATTGATTATTGGAATAAGGAAGATGCTTCCGCTCCCGCCGCCGAAGTTTTCATCCGCGACACCATCGACGAAAACTTTGATTTAGAAACTTTCAATTTTACGGAAATTGGTTTTCTCCGCTGGCGCATTCCTTTGGATGGTGGACATTACTTTAATGTCTTTGTAGATATGCGACCAGACTTTAACTACATCGTCAACGTCGAGGGATCCGTTGATCCTTTTACGCGAGAAGTATATTGGGTACACCGAACGTTAGATCCCGAAACCTTACAACTGCCGCTGGATCCTTTTGCCGGTTACCTTCCTCCAATTGATCTCGCTGGATATAATTTGGGTTGGGTGAATTATTCGATTCAAGCTCGAAACAACTTAGCATCTGGTAGCATTTTACAAAACCAAGCACACGTTAATTTTGATGGTGTAGGCCCTTGGGGACCCGCACCACCTTATGGTCCTTTTACCAATACCTTTGATTTTGATGCGCCGGAGAGTACGGTTAGTATTGTAATGAATCAACCGACAGATACGACCTTCACCTTGAATTGGCAAGGTTCGGACGACGACGGAGCAGGTATCCGCAGTTATGATATTTATTTATCGGTCAACAATCAGGCTTTTGCGCCTTACTTACTCAACAGTAGTTTAACGAGCACTGAATTTACGGGCTTCAGAGATAGTACTTATAGTTTTTATAGCGTGGCTACGGATAAGGTAGGAAACCGAGAAGTTGATACTGGAACGGCAGAAGCTAGTACGACAATTTTGACGAGTTTACCCCCTTCCTTAGCACGATTTACTCAACTAAGCGTTAGGCCTAATCCTACCCTCGATAAGCTAAATTTACAAATTGAAAGTCAAATTAATTTGGATAATGTTCACCTTGCGATTAGCAACTCGATGGGACAAATTTTATTACAGACGAGCACCAAGATTTCAGCGGGCCAACAACGCCTGCTATTTGATACAAGCAATTACAGTCCGGGGTTGTACATTATCAATATTTATAGCGATCAAGGAGTATTGCAAACTAAATTTCTCAAACAATAATGAAAATATAAACAGCTAGGCTTAGCTTAAGTACTAAGACAAATTAAATCACCTATTAATTTTGTCTTAGTACTTGCTCCATTTTTGTAAAAGTTTTTACGAAACTCAAGTTAACCAACATGTAGATGAATCGTAGTAGCAAATCATCATTTCCTAGTAGATTACCCTCCATGTTGGTTAGTGATATTTAGTCTTTGCTTAGCTATTTGTCCGATTTTTACAATTTATGCCTAGTAAGCCGAGCTATCTTTATATAGAAATTATTTTGAAATGAATCTTAAGCTTTTTATACCCGCCTATTCCGTAGGCGTTATGACTAAGATCACTTTAAAATTACTTCTTTACTAAAATCTAATTCCTCCATGAGGAATTGACGCCTTTACTAAACCCTATTTTATACTCAAACTTGAGTTTTAAGTAGTTCACGGAATTAAATTACAATTCAATTTCGTCTTAGTACTTATTACCTTCAATGGACTTCAACTGCTGTTCAATTATTTTCCGCTCTATTTAAAACTGATTTTATCAGGTTACAAACTTGGTATCATGGTTTTAGCCAATATTCTTGTCAAACTATTGTAGCGCAATTCCAAATTTATAATCTGCGCAAAGCGACAACATTAGCGATCTAATGTTTGTAGACAATAGTCTGATCCGATATTTTACCCAAACAGAAAAACCCAAGCTAGCCCTGATGATTTTTAATTGTCTAAGCCGCTAGGGTTTTTCAATGATTAACCCAACTCATAAAATTGTCAAAAAAAATCGCCGCATCAGGTCTTTAACCCTACTTCTAAACACAAAGCACTTATATCCATTAACGAGCAAACTTTAAAAACAACTTTCCCGCTGCAACGATGAAGCACTTCATTGCTTTGATTTTTGGATGGGAAAGAACTTATTTCTTTGAGTTATCATTGGTGGCATAGCTACACGCAGGTCAAGGTGAACTTGTTTTAAATGAGATAGCATTTCATTTAAAACAGGCTGCTTTGTGCTTTAGGTCGTTTTTAAAGTAGCTGCCAAAAGGCAAAGTATACACTTCTCCAACTAGCATAGCACTATTCCTAAAATTACTTCGTAACTTTAAGCTTTAATTTATTGTAAGCCATTTCAATGTTCTAGCCGTCGCGAGCAAATGAAATAAGCTGAGTAGTACTTTGTTTTTGCTACTTAAAACATTTCCTCCTACGCTACCCAGCCCAAACCTAAGATCATGTTAACTTGCCAAAGCCACCAATTTCAGCTTCCCTCCACAATTACTTACCTCAACTGTGCGGCACAATCTCCGCTCCCACTCAACGTGGAAGCTGCCGGAATTAAAGGCGTTCAACGAAAGTCTCTCCCACATACGATTGGACAAAGTGATTATTTTGATCCAGTTGTAGAACTAAAAAAACGCTTTGCACAACTCCTGCATTTAACAGATTTTCAGCGCGTAGCAATAATTCCTGCCGTTTCTTATGGCATGGCCAATGTGGTGCAAAATATCAAAATCGTTCCCGGTAAGTCAGAAATAATTTTGCTAGAGGACCAGTTTCCGAGCAACTACTATCCTTGGAAAGTCTGGGCAGATCAACATCAAATTACACTCAAGATCATCAAAGCCCCCAAGGCTGCTCCTGATCGCGCCAAAGTCTGGAACGAGCGCATTTTAGCAGCCATTACTCCAGCTACCTTAGCCGTAAGTTTACCACAGATCCATTGGACCGACGGTACTTTATTTGATTTAGAAAAAATTAGAACGAAGACCAAAGCATTAGCAGCCCTGCTGATCATCGACGGATCACAATCCGTAGGTGCGATGCCCATGCACCTTGACCAACTCCAACCCGACGCCGTGATTTGTGCCGGATACAAATGGTTGATGGGACCTTATGGTTTTGGACTTGCTTATTACGGTCCTTATTTTGATAACGGCCAACCGATTGAACAAAGTTGGATCAATCGAAAGGATAGTGATAATTTTGCTCGACTCGTCAATTATCAAGGGGAATTCAAAGAGAAAGCAAATCGTTATAGCATGGGAGAACATAGCAATTTCATTGCGATTCCAATGTTGTTACAAGCTATTGAAAATCTGCTTGCTTGGGAAGTTGAACAAATTCAACGTTATTGTGAAAATTTAATTGCTAAACCCGTAGAAGAACTTCAAACGATGGGTTGCCTCATTGAAGATCCCGCGTATCGCAGTGCACATCTATTTGGTATTCGTTTGCCAAAGCAAGTTGCGATGGAAGCCGTAATGACTCAATTCCAACAACAACAAATTTTTGTCTCCCGACGGGGCAATACCATTCGAGTTTCCCAACACCTTTACAATCAAGCAGAAGATTTTGAGCAATTGATTGGCGCGATAAAAATGGCTTGGAAAGGAAAGTTTATATAAAACTTAAATCATTATTCTAATCATTATTCTAATACCTTTATCGTCAACATCGTATCCGTCACGCTCAATACTTGATAGCGGGTTTGATCCGTGTTAGCTTTCAAATACTCAATTTGAATAATCTGCTGACTAGTATACGTCCACTTGGCCGCGCGTAGCAAGGTTCCATCCGTCGGTGCAATGGCATATTCGGTACAATCTCCGTTTGCTTTGAGCTGAAAACCGTGGCGACCTCTCGACCGTGGAAAATTATAGCCACTAGGTCGATAAACTTTTCCTACTCCTGTTTCATCTTCGTAAGAATGTACCCAATGCTGAAAAAGCGCTTTCTCCGTGGCAGGATCAAGCGTATTTTGACAGTTAGCAATAGAAAAGATCAAACTAATACAAACCAATAATTTAAACATAATTGAATACTTCAGTGAGACCGTAAAATACGGTCTAAAATTTAAACAGCGCTTAAATCTGTTAAGATGTTCTTAATAAATATAATAAAACCTTAATATTTCATTAAAATACGATTTAAAAAATGCTAGAAGGTGACTTTGTATTTTACCTGACGTATAAAGAAGGAACAACACATTTAGTATCTAGTAAATTTTAGTAAAATGAATACGAACACCGAAAAACTTAAGAAAAAAAACAGAGTATTTATTCAACGGATCCAAGCGCTTTCTTGTATGATGTTTGATGATCCTAATCAGCAAGAGGACGATTTTAAAATTGAAATTTACAGTTAAAACAACTCCCTTCTACGCCAATTAAAAAAATTCTTTTCATAATAGATTTCCGCGGGGGAATATGCACTAAATCGCCTATATTCAACGATCACGAAAAATGGATCACAGCGCAATATTCAACCGCAATATACCCTGCAAAAGTAAAATTTTGCAACTCGTTAATAATTAGAGGTTAATGAAAAATGTAACCGCTCTAACAAATCAAACAATAAGAGAAGTAGCGACGATGTGGATGAGACTTCGTTGTTATTTCTCTTTCTTTTTTTAAAATAACTGCTTAGCAAAAAAGCCTAGTACACTAGACATTATTCGAAAAGAGAATCTAAAACTATAACTAACTAATTATCAATACTCATTTTTCTGCAAAAAGAACTTTCGAATAAAGTCAACTGTAATTTAAGTTTATTGATATTTTGAGCTTTGGATTTTTATGCTAATCAAGGAATGCCCGGAGTTTGATAGCATTAGCTATCATAACGAGGACAAGACGAAGAGTAGGATAAAAAGACATGTTCAAAATGTTAAGTAATTTAGATTACAATGTACTAGTACTTAGTTACTTCAACTTATCTTTAAATTGTGCTTCAAACTTTTTCACTTTGGGCTTCACCACGTAAGTACAATAAGGATTTCGCTCTCCTACCCTTTCCAAATATTTTTGATGATAATCTTCTGCCGGATAGTAATTGATTAACGGACTAATTTCCGTCACAATTGGATCTTTCCACAACCCAACGTCAGTAACCGCAGCTAACGAAGCTTCGGCAAGTTCTTTTTGCGTTTGCGTTTCGTAGAAAATGACGGAACGATACTGAGGACCTATATCATTACCTTGCTGATTCAGGGTAGTCGGATCGTGTACCCGCCAAAAGACTTCTAACAACTCGGCATAACTAATCTGTGTGGGATCGTAAGTAATTTTAACGACCTCTGCGTGCCCCGTCTGCTTCGTACCAATTGCTTCGTACGTTGGTTTTTCAACGTGCCCACCGGAGTAACCCGACTCCACTTCATATACGCCTGCTAAACGTCGGAAGATTGCTTCCGTACACCAAAAACAGCCCGTTCCTAGTATTGCTTGTGCTTCTTTTTCTTGACTCACCATTTATGATTATATTTTCATAAAACGAATAAGTAGGTTTACCAAACAAACGTGCCATACTACAAGAAAGTTTAAAATTCCCCCAAAGGATACTTACCCACTGTTCAACGAAGCGTCCTCTAGTTTTATACCACAATCACTCTTTGGAAACAAAGCCTTTTTGTATTTGCCCCAAAACGATCAACTCGTAACGATACCGTGCCGAACGCAAATTAGGAAAATTAATTTTCTTTTTTTGATGAGGTTGATGCGCCCAAGTTTTTTGAAAAACAGCTTTTCCTGATCGATCCAATAAGCGAAAACTCGCTTTTCCTTCGGGCGTATTTTTAAATTGCAACACTAAACTTTTCTTGATACTATTCGGAATATTCGCTACGATTGCTTCTTTTTTAGTAGGCTTAATATCAAAATAAGCCAGCGATTGTTCAAACAAAGCACTTCGCATTTCTTCACTCTCTATTTTTTCAATTGGAAAAGCAAAGTACAACATTTTATATTTCCCTTTGTAACCGACGGCGGCAACTTTATCGTTCGCATATTGCAAAATCGTTTCGGCTTCTGCCGTAGGATGAATAAAATCCGGTGTTAGTTGATAAATACCTTGATTAAATCGAGCAGAAAATCCAGCAAAACCAGAGCTTTTTTTCCCTTTCAATCGTCCGGAGCGAGCATCATCTCCTCGGTAACTTGCCTTCAGATATTGCTTCAAAAAATTAGGATCTGCGGATTTCTTTTCTAAATGGTAAGCGATTTCAGAACCAGAAATTAACAGATTTCCACCCGCGTCCAAGTATTTTTTGAGGAGCTTGATTTCTGCGGTGTTGAGCGCTTCTGATTCCACTGATTCTTTTCCTAAAAACCAATTAACCATTTGATAATTTTCAAGTTTCAAATATTTATTCGTTACGGCTTCGTTGGTCGCACCGTCAAAAGGAACATTTGCGTTGGCAAGTGCTTCGGCGTGCCAACGCGTATTATCGTAATTGTTCATTTCCTCCAAAAAAAGTCGCCTAATTTTTCCAAGTGGTGCAAAACGTGGTAGCTTTTCGTACTCGTACTGCGCCATTTCCCGATCCAATCGATCAAAACCATCTACAATTAAAAACTTCTTCGCGGCACTAGCACCTTGATTAGCCGTCCGTACCGCTACTACTGGAGAAGGCAACGATTCTCCACCTCGATTGAGTGCCGTTATTCTAAAATAATAAAGTTGCCCCGGTAGTAAATCCTTGAAAGTGTAGTTTGTCGTTGTACTAGTTGCCACGGGACGAAAGCCTTTCCCATTTTTGCTAAGGTGGATGCGATACGATTGTGCTCGGTGCCCGTAGACACCACCTTGCGGAGAAGCTTTCCATTGTAGTCGCACTTGATGTTTTTCGGTATTCGCCGCAACGATCTCACTCGGTTTTTCGGGTGCGTAAATCGGAATGCGGCGATCTTTCGCCGCGAAGTATTGTACGATTCCTTTATAAACTGCACGAGCAGCGATTTCTCTAAATTCAGGCGTATTCAAAGCTTTTGCTTCCGTGGGATTATCATGAAAGGCAACTTCTAAAAGTACGCCGGGCATTTTTCGTAGTCCCCGTAATTCGCCAAAATCAGCTGCTTTTTTCCCCCGATCCAACCAATTGGCATCCCATCCTTTTTGGATATCCTTGACCAAGGCTTCGTGAATATATTTTTGCAAACTCCAACTTCCTTTGATCGGATTGTAAGCGTGGGTAAATGATTCGGTCCCACTCGCCTTTCCTCCGTTGGTATGCCAAGAAATATAAACCGCATTTTCTTGTTCTTCTTTCGTCCCTTTTGCCAACTCCCATTCTGCGTAGTTAGGCCGAATCATCACATCGTTATCACAAATTGGATAGCCCTGAAAAACGGCGTAATATTTTGCGGCTTCCTCGTATCTGGGTTCTCCACTTTTTTTACCGTATCGACAATCGGCAACCGAGCCCATACCGCCACCAAAACGCACTGCGTCTGCCACAATTGCTTGCTTTTTATCGGTGGTGGCGTTACTCAATACTACTTTTCCCGCGTTTCCTTTTTCAAAATAAAATTGCCCCAAGTACACCCAAGTATCTCCGTGTACTTCTTGGTTGATCCGGACGACCGACTCTCCTCCTGCGTGAAAAATATGATACCGTACATCACCCGCTCGATTCCAACCACTTTTGTAATGCACCGAAACCCAATACAAACCTTCTTCCTTTATTTCTGGTTGATAACTAGCCGTGGCTGTTTCTCGCGGCGTGGAAATGGCATAGCGATAGCTAGAGTTGTTGTATCCTTTGGTGCGACTCGTTTTCCATTTTCCAGTCTCTTGGTAATAAGGTTTTCCTTGATCATTATCAATAATAATTTCGTTGGCATTCATATCTCGTTCTCGTACCGTCCAAACGTTTGCACCAGCATTGTATAAGTATTTTAATAAATAATAATTGACACTTTCGATGCTCGCAAAATCTTCTACGACGCTGTGGTGGTTTTGTCTTTGGGTTTTAAAACATTTTTTCCGGCGATCGTATTGCCAACCGTGTCCCGCACTGAGCCAGACCGTTTTTCCTGATAAAATTCCTCGCGGTTGTGCTTCTTTTGCTAAGGGTGCGCGTTTCGTTTTTTGTGAAGTTCGTTGCTCCGCAAGCGGTTCTGAATTTTTAGCAATCAGGTTAGGAGCGATGGGTTGATCGGTAATAAAATTGGAAAGCGGTACAAAATGATCTTGATCCTTGCGAGCTAAGATGGCGATTTCGGAAAAAGCGAATTCGGATAAATCTACCGCAAAATGTTCGATGATTTCTTCCTGCGTTTCCGCTTCGATATCATTCGTTAAAAACCATTCCGGCAAATCTAAATAAATACTCAAGCGTTTAGGACTTGTTTCTATTTTGATTAATTTTGTAGCGGGCGGGATGAGGGCAGTTCCCCATTCGTCTAGCGTACTTAGTTCAAGAATAGTCGCTTCGATGTGCGCTTGTATCGCTGTTTTCTCCTGAGCAGTACTTGAGAAGCTGAGTAATAAAAAAGCCCATAAACAAACATTTTCTTTTTTCATAAACATAGGAAACTTGACCCAATTTCGTTGCCGAAATTGAAAGATGAAGAATGAAACGATAAAGCGTTGGTTCTAGTTTTATGATGGTCTCAGCATAAAGTAGTTTATGCCGTGCAGTACCGAATGAAACGGTTTGCTCCTTCCTATTTAAAACGAACACTTAAAGAAAATGTAAAGTTTGAATTACGTGGTTAGATTTAGTGGTGATGAAGATCGAGCTAGTGCTCCGATGGAAAACAGATTAAAAATACATCAAATTTGAGATGATAGCTATTAAACTATTTTTTTATTGGTTTATTGTTTATGCTTTTCTAAGAATTAAGCCCCTTAACATCTTTGACCAAGTACTCAGCCGAAATAAATGGTTTGATTAATGGAAATAAATAAAGAGATTTATTTACTTTCACTTTCTTTTTTTACAAAAAAAACTAATCCAATGCTCCAATCGAAATCTGCAATCTGTCTGATACTCTTCGCTTTGTGCATCTTTGCTAGTTGTGAGTTTACGCCGCCTAAACATACGGAGACCCGTGCAGCAAATCCGGTAGACACCATTTTACTACCAGATGCCGATGATTTTACCGCCAAAAGTAAATTGACACCCGAAAAAAAAATTACCTTATCAAAAGTAACGGTAGATGACCCCGCATACTACGGAGAAAGCTTTTTAGAAGAACTAGCAAAAATAAATTTTGTACCGCACTATGAGTTACGAGATGGATTTATGTTACTTGGTGGAAAAGATACCGTATTTTTCCCCTTGCCGATTGAGATCGAAGAAGAGAAAAACCTAGTGGGCAAAAGAGATAGTTTTACCTACCGACTGACGATTCGGCAAATTAATTATACAACGGCAATTTTCAAGTTTCAAAAACTACAATTTGATTCTTTAATGGTGGACCTTGCCGGAGAAGCCGCAATCAGTCCTAGTTTCTTTCTTGGGGACGAATCGGATGAGGATGACGAAACGGGAGTCAGTTATTTTGCCAATGAATATACTTACGAAGTAGCCGATTGTCAAATCAACATTCGGGTGGGTGCAGACGATAAACAAATTCGGGCCAAGGTCAATCAATACTGTGAAGATAAGACCAAAAATATCACTTTAGCCGAATGTCCTACCTTGCGAATGGTCAAATAAAGCCGAGCCTATTTTTCTATTTTTCCTCGCAAGCCTAACTCAATGACTTCCATGCCTTTAATCGCCGCTTGGTCAATTGTAAATCGAATCAGCGTTTTTACTTTATGAAAACCGTGCACACCACAAGCGCCCGGATTAACGTGCAAAAAGTCATACTTTTTATCTGGCATCACTTTTAAAATATGCGAATGCCCACAAATAAATAGATCGGGTGCCTTTTCTTCAAAGATAGCCCTTACGCGCTGATTGTAGCGTCCGGGATACCCGCCAATATGCGTCATCAAAACGTCCATGCCTTCGCATTCAAACCTTAAGTTGAGCGGTAAAGTTTGTCGTAATAATCCGCCGTCAATGTTACCGTAAACAGCTTTAGTGGGCTTAAAAGCTTCCAAGCGTTCCAACACCTCCATGCTTCCAATATCTCCGGCGTGCCACAGTTCATCACAATCTTTGAAGTAGTCAAAAATTTTCTCGTCGAGGTGACTATGAGTATCGGAGAGTAAACCTATTTTTCGCATGAAGCTGGATTTTTTTGGTTTTAAAATGCAAGTTTAAGGAAAAACAATTAAAAAGTAGCTCTTGTTCTAAAAAACAAAAAAGCTTCCCTCCAATTGGAAGAAAGCTTTAGAAAACATCATAATTATTATATTCTTTCGATCGCTGCGTTTAGCGTAGATCATTCAATTTTTTCTTAACGCGCTCTACTGTTTTTCCTTTGGTTTCCAACTCTTCTTTTTTAGCGGCTTGAGCTTCAAGGTTTTCTTCAATTTTCTTTTTAGCCTCTGCGATTTTCTTTTCGTATTTCTCAATATCTGACTCTAAACCAGCCTTGTCTTTTACGAGATCTTTTAAGTCACCATTAATTTCTTTGTACAATTTTTCCTGTACTTCTAATTCTTCTTCAATGGAAGCTTTAGAGACGGACATCGCAAAATCATTCAACATCTTATCTGCCATCGCAGCAGCTTTGGGGTGCGTTTCAGACGAAAGATACGCCCCACCAAGGTCAAACCATACGATCAATCTTGTATCCTCGCCACTTTCTTTCACACTAGCATAAACATCTACTGTGTTTGTGCTCATGCCTTCGATCTCTGTATTATCCGAAAACGTTTCGTCGGTTTTTTTATTTTTCTTCGTTTTTCCCTCGTAGTTTTTAATATACTTTTTCCAAGCCTTTTCTACGTCTTTCTTTACTGTTTTGCGCAATTCAATTGCAAAACCATTATTATTTCCTTGACTCATGGATTGTTTCGCCTCTGAGACTTGAGCGAAAGTAAGACTAGCTACAAAAATAAAACTTAATAATAGGACAAACTTTTTCATAAGTTACTTTTTTTATGATTTTTAGAACAAAAAATGCTAAGTAAGCGAAGTAAAGGGAATACGAATCCACTTTAATTACCATTCGCGGTTATTGAAATTTTCGTATGCTGCGAACTTCTTATCGCTAATTTAGACGAAATTAATGCTTTTAGTAACGCCTTGGGGATAGAAATTAACAAAATTTTATGAGCATTTTCAAAAGCCTAACGGCTATAAAGGAATATTACCATGTTTCTTTTTGGGTAATTGATCAACTTTATTTTCAAGCATCGCAAAAGTCTTAATGAGCTTTCTACGCGTATCTTCGGGAAGAATAACTTCATCGACAAACCCTCGTTGTGTAGCACTGTATGGGTTTGCAAACTTCTCCGCATAAATAGCTTCTTTTTCTTGTAACTTTTGGACAGGATCATCCGCTGCCTTAATTTCTTTTCTAAAAATAATTTCACTCGCCCCTTTCGCTCCCATTACAGCAATTTCTGCCGAAGGCCAAGCGTAGTTCATATCCGCACCGATATGCTTAGAGTTCATCACGTCGTACGCACCACCGTAAGCTTTCCGCGTAATCAAAGTCACTCGCGGTACCGTTGCTTCGCTAAAAGCGTAGAGTAACTTGGCGCCGTTGACAATAATTCCGTTCCACTCTTGATCGGTGCCCGGTAAAAACCCTGGAACATCGACTAAAACGAGCAAGGGAATATTAAAACAATCGCAAAAGCGGACGAATCGCGCTCCTTTTTTAGAACTATTCACATCGAGTACGCCCGCTAAATTAAAAGGCTGATTGGCAACGATGCCCACACTTCTACCGGCTAATCGGGCAAAGCCCACAACAATATTCTCCGCGTAATTTTCATGAATTTCTAAAAAAGAATCTTCATCCATAATGCCTTCAATCACCTCTCGCATATCGTAGGGCTGGTTCGCGCTTTCTGGAATAATACCTTTAAGTACCTCACGGTATTCTTCGCCAACTTCGTAAGGTAACGAAGGGGCTTTATCCTCACAGTTTTGAGGAACAAAACTCATCAGTCGCTTAATCTTATTGATGCAATCTACATCATTAATTGCCGTTAAATGCGTTACTCCAGATTTAGTGGAGTGGGCAGATGCACCTCCTAATTCCTCGGCGGTTACTTCCTCGTTGGTAACGGTTTTTACCACGTTGGGACCCGTCACAAACATATAAGAAGTATTTTCTACCATAATGGTAAAATCAGTAATTGCTGGTGAATAAACTGCTCCTCCGGCACAGGGTCCCATGATCGCAGAGATTTGAGGAATCAGCCCCGAAGCGATTGTATTCCGATAAAAAATATCAGCATATCCTCCCAAAGATTTGACGCCTTCTTGAATTCTTGCTCCACCAGAATCATTTAAACCAATCACGGGCGCACCATTTTTCATGGCTAAATCCATGATTTTGCAGATTTTCTCAGCGTGTGTCTCCGAAAGAGAACCTCCAAAAACGGTAAAGTCCTGTGCAAAAACGTAGGTCAACCGCCCGTTCACCGTCCCGTATCCCGTTACGACACCATCACCATAAAACTGCTGATTTTCCATCCCAAAGTCCGTACTTCGGTGCGTTACGAGCATTCCGATTTCCTCGAAAGAACCTTCATCCATCAAAAAATGCACCCGTTCTCTCGCCGTCAACTTCCCTTTTTGATGTTGCTTTTCGATTCTATCTTGTCCGCCGCCCAAACGAGCTTGCGCCATTTTATCTTCTAATTCTTCAATTTTTTTCTTCATAATAGAGGCTATCTAATAATTAGCGTAATTTATTAATCTCGTGCTGCGTTTTAGCGTTTTTTTCTAAAAACCATGCCCTTACAAACCGCTGCTTTTCCTTTTCCAAACAGAAAGTCATCTACTTGGATTAAAGCGTCTGTTAGTACCGTAAGATAAGGTTTTTTATGACTTGGTCGCAAGCCTTTGGTCTTCCCTTTTGTTGATTGACCAGATAAATTATTCGCGTTGGGTTTGAGGATGCTTTGGCAAATGCCTACCCAATACATTTCGGTTAAACCAACGAGGTAGTTACCTAAGTTTTGCTCTTGGATGAGCTCCAATCCTTGCGCACTTGCCCAGCGTTTAACTGCTTCCGTATCAATCAGTCGATCGTGCCCAAAAGCATAAGCTCCTAAAGATATCTTTTTCTGGAAAAAACTCAAAATTCTATTGATCGGATCGTACGTAAAGGGGAAGTCGATCGAAGGAAAGGTTAGCACGAGTACACCATTAGGCTTCAATACGCGACCAATTTCTACCATCATTTGTTCAGAGGAACCAACGTGTTCGATGACTTCCGTCGAAACGATTAAGTCTACCGAGGCCGAAGCTAAACTAAGCTGACAAGCATCCTCCACTTGATACGTTACTTTGTCGAAAGCTTGATTACTGCTACGGGCGAAGTCAATATCTGCTTCGTTGATATCACAGGAAGTCAACTGATCGACGTAGCGCAAGAGAACAGGATCGTAGTCGCCTTCTCCACAGCCTAAATTTAAGCCTTGCGGAAAACTTTGCGCTTGCCGCAGCGCTTGCAAGGTTTTGCTAACGTAACGATAGCGACTTCGATAAGTCGGAAATAGTAGTTTATAATTCATGCAAGCGCAAAAGTAAGCGATTACTGGATCTTAGCCATAGCATCTAGGAATTTTTTTGCGGTAGCCTGATCCCCTTTCGCCTGATAAAGATCTGCCGAAAGTTTGTAAGCAGGCTTAAATCTACCGTTGGCTTCAATGGCAGACTTCGCATAATTGATGGCTGCATCAATGTTTTTACGCTGGTTTTCAATGATGGCTAGATAGTAATAGCCAAAAGAATTTTTAGATTCTAACTCAATTGTATTTCTAAATACTTTTTCTGCTTCGGCAATGTTATTCGTACGCAAGTAGTAAAGGCCAATATAATTTAAAGCGCCTAAGCTTTCTGGTTCTATGCTGAGACATTTATCGAGGCATTCCTTTGCTTTGGGCAAATCATTCGTATTCAAATAAGCATTGCCCAAGCCCAACCAAGCCAATTCATTATCGGGGAAGTTTTTCACTTCTGCTGATAAATATTGAATCGCCGTTGGCCAATCTTGTCGCTTAATCGCTTCGTGACCTTTAAAGGGATTATCATCAACCTTTTTCAAAATAGCCAACAAAGGGGTATTATTCGCATCAATGGTATGAATGGATTTTTTTGTAGGCCAAGTTCCATTTCTTAAGTGCGACCCCCGCGCAAAACGGGAGAGGAATATACCATAATCCCAGTTTCGATTATAACGTTCTCGATAACGGATGTACACGGCAATCGCTTTTCCATTGTACTTGTTTTTTAAGTATTTATCTAATTGGTAATGGAAGTTTGTCGCAATGTATACTTTCTCTTGTAAATTATCGTGTAAGATACCTTCGTCTTCTAGCCAATCTACGGCTTGCTTGACACTAACGCCCCAATAATCCGTTTCATATTGCCCAAATGCACCATCCATTCCACCCGCAATCGGATTAAAGTATACGTAAGGATAATGGATGTTTCTCGCGATAAAAATCGCAGGTTCAAGCATCATCAATGCTACGGCACCAATCACCACATAACTGGTCACGGGCTTCGCATTGAATTTATGCCAAAGGAAATGCCAAGCTACTGCGGTCAAAACCACCCCCGCGGTGTAAGGGAAAATTAAGTGTCGCCAACCATCGTAAACCGTCGAACCGTTCAAAATGACGTAAGCGAAAGGAAACAAAAAGGCAAAGATCGAGAGGAGGATTGGCATCGTTGCGTAGTTTTTGAAAATAGAACGCATAAAAACGATGAAAGCCACTAATCCCGTAATAAAGAATAAAGGCACCGTAAAAAGTACCCAACGCGGTAAATAGTCTACCGGTAATTCTTGTGCGTAGACCAACTCTCCTCCGAATAATAAACGGATATTTACCCGATAGTTTGATAAAGCGGCCAAGGCTTCCAAGATATTATTAAAAGGATCTTGTTGGGCGTAAGGCCAAAAGATAATGGCAATCACTAAGCCTCCAAAAACGGGAATCAAGGTTGCTTTGAGATAACTCAAAACGAGTTTTCCTTCTTTAAATAAAGCTGGCAACCCATATTTCGCTAAGAAATCAAGCCCCGCAAATAAACCTAAATAAGCGACAACCAATAAACCACCCGCTCTGGTTCCAATCGAAATTCCAATAGCGATCGTTAAGCCGATTAAGGTAGAAATTTTGGGTTTGGGTAATTCTTTGAGTAGTACAGCGATAAAGTAAACCGACATAATATATCCCGCCGCAAAAGGAATATCCTTCGGATTCATCATCGAATGTCCGAGGAAACGAGGGGAAAGAAACATGAAAACTAAGGCTAAAATGGCGGCTTGCCATCCCGCAATCATCCGCGCCAGCAATGCGACGAAGAGCATTCCGAGAAAACCAAAAATGGCGTTGTAAACGTGCCTTACCTTGTGATAACCAATTTTTTCTGGACTATCGTATCCCAGTAGCCGATTGGTGGCACCCGAAAGTACTTCAAATACGCCACCGTAAAGGTGCATATCCGTTTTGGGTAAATTTAGCGCCGCTTCGTCTTCTCCGAAAGTAGCATAATAGCTCATGAGTTTTTGTTCGTACTCATTCTGCATTTTATCATCTCCATTGATTCCGACGCCGGGCGCCATGAACATCATGGTTAATAAAATAATCGCTGCTAAGGCTTTGAAGATTTGAGGGTACAGCGGATTATCGTTTCCAGCAATGCTAGGAAATTGCACCCAAGCAGGAAATAATGGTCCTTTCGCTTTGGGGGCAGCCGCTCTTCTAGGAGCGGTAGGCTTTGCTGCTACTTTGGATTTTTTCTTCGAACTTGCTTTTGGGTCACTTCCTTTTTTCTTAGCCAAACTATTATACTTTTGGTTGGTATTGATTAATTTTCGCTACGATATAACTTACTTCCTCGGTTGTCAATTCCGCAAATATAGGAAGAGAAACGCAATGATCCGCCAAAAACTCTGATTTTGGGAAATCACCTCGTTGATAATTTAAGTCTGCGTAGGCTTTTTGTAGATGACAAGGAACTGGATAATGTTGTCCCGTGGAAATACCTTCTGCTTTGAGATACTCGATAAAGTCGTTTTTATCTGCTACGGTAACTACGTACAGGTGAAAGACCGACTCCGCAAAGCTTTGTAGCTTTGGCAAGGCAACGGCAGCATTGGTAATGCCTTCGCTGTAAGCTTTGGCTACCGCTCTTCTCCGATCATTCCAAGCGTCGAGGTGTTTGAGTTTAGCTTCCAAAATGGCACCTTGAAAGCCGTCCATGCGCATATTGAAACCCACTTCATCGTGGTAATAACGTTGCTGACTACCATGATTCCGTAAGCTAAAAATATGATCTCGGTACGCTGCATTATTGGTAGAGATACCTCCTCCTTCTCCGTAAGCGCCTAAATTTTTACCCGGATAGAAGCTAAAACAAGCCATTTCTCCAAATCCTCCCACTCGAGTACCTTTGTAGCGCGCACCGTGTGCTTGTGCGGCATCTTCCAATAAAAATAAATTATGCTTTTTCGCGATGGCACTAACGGCATCGACATCAAATGGCTGTCCGTACAGGTGTACACCAACAATTGCCTTCGTTTTATCCGTAATTTTCGCTTCAATCGCAGCGGGGTCAATATTCCAATAGTCGTCACAATCCACAAAAACGGGCGTTGCATTGACGTAAGATACGCCCCAAGCCGTTGCTACGAAAGTATTCGCTGGTAAAATGACTTCGTCTCCTGCTCCAATTCCGAGCGCTAACATCGCAAGGTGCAAAGCCGAAGTCCCACTATTACAGCCAATCGCATAATCTGTCTCGCAGTACTTCGCGAAATGTTCTTCGAAGGAAGCTACAAAAGGACCTCCCGCGAAGGCTGTTTTTGCGATTACTGCTTTTAAAGCATGATCGACTTCCGTCGCAATTGTTTCGTATTGTCTTTTCAGATCCAAGAATGGAATGTTCATTTTCTTGGTTGCTTTTTCTTGATCCATTACTGGTGATTGCATAGGGTGAAAGTATTACTTACTGTCCCAAATGGCTACTCATTAAAGTAGCACGAACAGTATTTTTTTAAAAATAAAATTAATAGGCTTTTGAGCTTAAGATTTTTGCAGGATTTCCGGCGACCACGGCACCTGGCGGTACATCTTTGGTGACGACACTTCCTGCTCCGATCGTAGCTCCGTCGCCAATGGTCAATCCGCACAAAATCGTTGCGCTTGTTCCAATTGAAACTTGATTACCAATTAGGGTCTCGACCATTTCCCAATCTGCGTCCGTTTGCATCGAACCGTCGGAATTGACCGCTTTCGGGTATTTATCGTTAATAAAAGAGACATTGTGTCCCACAAAAACACCATCTAATATTTTCACCCCTTCACAGATGAAAGTATGACTAGAAATTTTACAATTTTTACCGATGGAGGCACCTCGTTGAATTTCTACAAAAGTACCAATTTTAGAACCATCATCGATAGAACAACCATAGAGGTTGACAAAGTCGTAAATTTTTACCCCCTCGCCTACCATAACGTTGTTAATCGATTGTTTGGGAGAATCTTTGGTGAGCAATTTCATTAAGCTACGTATTTAGGTTCAATCAATACTTCTTTTCCTTTATTGAGGATGGATTCGCTTGCGGCTTCTAGGATCGCGACGACTTCCAGACCGCTATTGAAGTCGGAGATCGGCGTAGTTCCTTTCAGGATCGCATTAACAAAATCCTGTGCCATGCCACCGAGTGCTTCTTTTTGTGGCAATTTAGGGATTCTAATATCTCCCGTTCGGTAATCGACGAGAATCTTATCTCGATCACTTTCTGGCAAAACCGTATATCCTTTATCGTAAATTTTGAGTTTTTCGGTCGTTTCCAAGTCGTTGAAAACAATCATTTTCTTATCGCCACCAATCAACATTTGTCGAATTTTTACGGGCGAAACCCAAGAGCAATTAAAATGGGCAATTTTATTATTCGGGTAATGTAAAGTCAGGTAAGCTATATTTTCTAAATTATTCTCCGTGTGAGAGACACCAACAGCTTGTACCGCTAAAGGTTTTTCTTCCATTAAGTAATTACAAATGGAAATATCGTGTGGTGCTAAATCCCAAAGCACATTTACGTCTTTTTGGAATAAACCGAGGTTAATTCGAGTAGAATCAATGTATTGCAAGCTACCTAAAGTTCCATCGTCAATGAGTGTTTTCATCTGCTGCACCGCGGGTGTGTACAAATACGTATGATCGACCATTAAGACCTTCCCGTTGGTTTTAGCTAAAGCGATGAGGCTTTCCGCTTCTTCGACGGAGCTCGTCATTGGTTTTTCGATGAGCACATTTTTCCCATGTTCTAAGGCTTGCTTTGCTAAGGGATAATGCGCCGAAACGGGCGTAGCAATCGCTACGGCGTCTACCGAATTATCCGCTAGAATTTCATCGTAATTGCTAGTTGTTTTGACGTTGGGATACGCTTTTTGTACACGCTGTAGTTGTTGAGCGCTTTGATCAAGTACGTAAGCGACTTCACAATCTGGTGTGTTCGCAAAGTTTCGCACCAAATTTGGTCCCCAGTATCCGTATCCAATAATCGCTATTTTCATGTATATAGTTTGTAAATGTTGAATGTTGACGCCGCAGGTATGGCAAGCAGCGCTAATCTCTTTATTGTTCTTTTAAATTAACGACTAGTCTTTTTTTTTGGGCACTCATTCTAAACTTTAAGATGATGCCGACCAACCTTAAAACTTCCTTACCCACTCGCCACATATTTTTCAAAGAAGCGCCTTTACTTTCTCCGTAGGTACGGGGAATGTATTTAGATTGCGTTTCTCGAGGTTGATAATTGAGGTGATTGAGTTTTGAGCAAATCTCACTTTCGATCAAGGAGCTCGTCAGTTGTAGATCTAGCGACTGCAATACCGAGGTTTTGTATACTTTGACCCAATTCACATCTTTGAGTTGCAAGCGGAAAAATACTCGATTGAACTGTTTATTAAAATAGGACAAGATATTTCGAAAGAAAGAATAGGTTTGATTTTCTACTCGATAGAAACAGATATATTCTTCGAGGGCAAAATTATTAAACGGTGCTAATTCTGCCACTTCGAATTGTCCATCTCCGGGTACAAAAACGATGTTTTCTTTAGTCCCATTGAAATATACGTCGCGGATAGAAGCGCCAATTCCTTTATTTTCTGGGTGTAAGTACGCTTTGACAAAGGCGGGATGCGCTTGTGCTAAGCCTTTAATAATTTCTGTTGATCCATCCGTACTCGCGTCGTCGACGAGAATGATTTCAAAATCACAGTTGAACGATTCCAATAATTGCTTTACTGCTTCAAATACGGTTGCAATCGTCCCTTTTTCGTTAAAACAAATAATACCAATGGTCCAACTTTGCATTTAAAAATCGTTTTTTTCACGGTTTGTCTTGGGCTTGAAGGCCAAAGTAATCAGGAAACTTCGTTGAAATTAGCAGGCTAATTACGAGTTAGCGCACTCAAGTTATTACAAAATTACAAAATATGTCAGGCTTTAGCTTCTTTTAGTTTCTTAAAATTAGATTTTGCAAGACTATTTACTTTTAAACCTTTGGCGGAAAGCCTTTAAAGCCATACTTAGCTGCCCCATAATTTTCTTTTTTGCGCGAATTTCAATTTTCACAAAAAAGCTAAAACGAGAAAAAAGTCATAAAAGCCGTAGTGAGCTGATTTTATTGTGAATAAGTAGCCTTCACAGGCGATAAAAAAATATTTTACCAAAAAACAGTACCGATAACTTATGCTAAGGCTCGATTCTTGTTGAATAAATTAGAATACTTTGAAAATGAAAAAGTATCTAA
>CALFBG010000355.1 GCA_937951685.1 uncultured Saprospiraceae bacterium
ACTTTTCATTTAGCAACAAGGCATCTCGCTGATTGTTGCTAAATAAGACGCAAAAATATACAAATATTACTAGATTTTCATGCGTAGGCATTCGGAATAGAAAAACAAGTCATTACAAATAAATTAGAAGTATGCTGAGCGGCACCTTTATAGGCAAGAACTGACAAGAAAAAAATGGTAACTTGCAAAAAATTAAACGTTCTTCGGAGCATGAAGAAAAGTGATTTTGACATAAGTTTTACCCAAAAAATCGTAGTGATATCGTTTTTGGGGAATTTTATTTTGCTATTTGCAGAGATTTTTTCGCGTTTCTCAACGTTACTTTTTCGATACTTTCACAACTTCTGTTGGTAAAATCCCAAATAATTCTTTGAAGCATTTAGAAAAATAGGAAGGGGAAGAGAACCCAACGGCGTAGCAAACTTCAGAAATATTAACGTTTCCTGCTTCCAGCATTTTTTTAGCCTCTTCCAAGCGAATTTTACGGATAAACTCATTGACATTTAAACCCGTTAAAGCTTTTGTTTTCCGATAGAGTTGGCTGCGACTTAGAAATACCTCGCTGGCTAAAGTTTCCACGTTGAGTGTAGTATCTCCAATCCGTCGATGGATAATACTGAGTAATTTTTGGATAAAATCCCGATCTAGTGGAGTTGTATTTTTATTGAGTTTGGACTCACTAATTTCACTAAAGTACTTATTGAAGATAACTTGTCGGCTCTTCAGAAGTTGGTGAAGTTTAGACTTGAGTAAAGGCATATTGAATGGCTTGGTCATATAAGCATCAGCGCCTAAGTCAATCCCTGAAATTTGATCATCTGCGTTACTCTTGGCAGTTAGCATGAGTAATGGAATATGACAAGTACGCACATCTGATTTTATGCTTTTACAAAGCTCAAATCCATCCATCTTTGGCATCATAATATCTGTGATAATGATATCAGGAAGTGTTGCAATAGCAATTTTCATCCCTTCCATACCATCGGAAGCAACTTTTACATGATATAACTTTTGGAGTTCAGTTTTGAGATAGTGCTGGAGTTCGATATTATCTTCTACAATCAGTAAGTTTTTCACTTTTTCGTCTGTGACGACTTCCTTTGATTCGCTGGGGTTCACGGTAGCAGCAGGCGTATTTACTAAAGGCTCATTGGAATTGACAATTTGTGTTTCCAAGAAATAATTTGCTTCAATGGGAAGATAGATAATAAAAGTTGTACCTAGGCCTAACTCGCTTTCTACTTCAACTTTTCCTTTGTGCAATTTTATAAAATTATTGACAACTTCCAATCCTATTCCGGTACCCCCGTAATAAGATTTATTGAGATTATCTACTTGATAAAACCGTTCAAAGATGCGTTTGACGTGCTGAGGGGATAAACCAGGTCCCGTATCAGAAATACTGATAGCTATGGCAGGCTTCGTTTCGGTTTCGTCTATTTCCGGAAAATTGATCTCCGTTGTATTGATCTCAATACCAATTTTACCTTCCTTATTGGTTACCTTAAAGGCATTGGACAACAAATTGAACAAGACCTTCTCGATCAGGCCTTGATCAATCCAAACGTGTTGTGCGTTTACAATGGATTGAATTGAGAAATCAATACCGGTATCAATCGCTTGTCCCGTAAAATACTCTGCTACGGAGTGAACGAAATGGACAATCTCCGTTTTTTGTACTTTTACTTTTAACTTATTGAAACTTAATTTTCTAAAATCCATGAGTTCACTAATCAACCGTTCTAGTCGTTTGGCATTTTTATGAATAATGAGATGTTTCGAGTGTATTTCGTCCGGCAAATCATAGGTACTATCACTAAGGATATCTTCTAAAGGATTGACAATTAGGGTAAGCGGTGTTCGGAATTCATGCGAAATATTGGTAAAAAATTGGATCTTTTTTTTATTTAATTCCTGTGCTTGTTCCCGTCTTTGGCGTTCACTTTGAACTTCCTCTCTTGCCAAAACACGCATGCGCATCATTTGGTAAAAGAGATATAAGGCGAGTAAGAATAGCAGAATATAACCAACAAATCCAGTGTTTGACCGCCACCAAGGAGGTAGCACTTTAATCTTTAATGTCACAATGTTTTCATTCCATAAGCCATCATTATTAGCGGCTTTTACTTTGAAAATATAATCGCCACTTTTGAGGGAAGTATAAGTAGCACTGCGTTGGTTCCCTACATAATTCCAGTCGTCTTCCAAGCCTTCCAAATAGTAGGCGAATTGATTTTTCTCTGGGCGAGTGAAATTAATTCCGGTATACTCAATGGTAAAAACAGACTGAGAATAATCAAGTGTAATACTATTTGTAACTTCTAATGTTCTTTCTAGAGGAGAATTTTCTGTCTGTGGAAAGACAGTCTTGTTGAATATTTTTAAGTTACTTAAGTAGACCTGAATATCAGATTGGTTCGTTGGAATAGAATCTGGCTGCAAATAATTTACCCCTCCCATTACATTCCCGAAAAATAGTTTTCCTGATTTTTCTCTTAGCACAGAGTTGTAACTGAAATCATTAGAAATTAAACCATCTGCTTCTGAGTAATTTTTTATTTGTCCTGTATGTATATTCAAGTGGGATATTCCAGACCGACCACTTGCCCAGATTTCTCCGGGTCTTGTTTCAATAATTGCAGAAGTAGTTTGTTGTTCAAATCCGTTGTTTTTGTGATACTGAAAAAGACTGTCTTGTTCTAGTTGATAGCGTAACATCCCTGCTCCTTCTGTACCGATCCAAAGTTCGTTGTTGGAGGATTTGTACATAGAAAGTACGTTGTTGAAACTAGCGTTCATCCCTAGTTTATTCTTCCAAATATCCTTAAAAGAAATCAGTGCTTTAACTTGACGAAGCTCGTCAAAAACAACTTTGTACAACCCCTTGGTAGAACCGATCCATAATTGATTATCATCATCCGTTAGTATTTTTCGAATATCACTATACTGGAGTCCATATTTTTGTATTTCGGCGTTGTTGTAATGTGTGAATTTTTGATTTTTAGGATTGTAAGAATGTAATCCTTTACCCCAAGTGCCTATCCAAATGATGCCTTGAGCGTCTTCTGCGAATGCCACTACCCTATTGGTTAGTAATTGTCCATCCGTATTTTCTACCTTAAAGTTCAGGAATTGCTGTGCCCCTTTTTTTAATAGAAAAACACCTTCATTCCAATCCCCAGCCCAAACATTTTCTTTGCTATCAATAAAGATAGATTGGATGGCAGCACCGGTTTTATTCGGGTAAATTTCGTTTAAGTAAGAGGTGATTTTATTATTTTTTTTATCTAAATAGTGCACCCCACTACCATCAGTAGACAACCAGAGATTATCTTTTTCATCGGAGGCTAAGCCTGTAATCGAAATGTGATTTAAAACATTAGCAGCGGGAACCATATTTCCAAGGAGATTAAATTTCCGATAATTAGGATCATAAATATCAATGCCTTTATCATAATATCCAACCCAAAGTCTATCTGCTGAATCAAAATAAACCTTCCATACCGAATTTGATTTTAAGCCTTGAGCCTTACCGCTTTGATACCGTAATTCTTTGAGTATATCGCCCTTTTGATTTAAGATGAATAAACCATCATTTTCAGTACCACAAAAAATGAGGCCCTCTTTGTTATTGTCTAGCGACATGACTCGCCGTTTGGTAATTGGAAACTGTTCCAAATACTTTAGGCTAATTGTATTGGAGTTGAGGCAGGAAGTTTTATAAATGCCGTTTTCCTGACTACCCACCCAAAGGTTATTCAGCGCATCAATTAGTAAAAATTGTAGTGGAACATCGATGGTTTGATTTCCTTGATCGGTATGAATAAAAGCGTCGTGAACTTGATTATTTTCAGTATTAATAATCTTTAATCCAACGTTAGTCGCCATGTAAATATTATTAGCGGCACTCGTCGCAAAATTTGCAATATGAAGCTCGCCTTCTTTTTCATACTTTCCTTTGTAAGGGATTTTCTGGGCTATTTTGGTTTGTGGATTCACTACAAAAAGACCATTATAATTACTGCCGACATAAATTTGTCCATTGGCCGCTTCGGTAATGCTAAGAATAATTACTTGTTGATCGGTTGTTTCCTTCCCTAAGTGAAAGGGTACGTTGGAGAAAGTATTTAAGGCGCGATTATAAATATTCAGTCCCCCATTGCTACCTACCCAAATTTGCCCTTTGCTATCACTGAAAATTGCGTGTACTACATTACTATTGATAGAAGTTGTATCCTGAAAATTATACTCGAAAGCGGTCGAATTGATCCCATCGTATTTATGGAGTCCTCCTCCGTGCATACCGATCCAAACAAACCCTTGATCGTCGGTAATGATTGAGGTGATTCCTCGTTTGGGAAAACCATGTTTAGTATTGATGAGTTCATAATCTGGCAGATTGGATTGGGCAATTCCACTTTTGATGATCGAGACCATTAAAAGTAAAAAAAAGACTATTCTTAGCATTAGATTATGGTTTATCATACTTCCATTTGTGATCAGTAAAGGTATTATTTTTTTGCTCGAAGCGAAGTAAATAAAAACGGAGAAGCCTTTAAGTACAATGATTTATCCGTTTCGGCTTGCCATTTCCTCGCAATTTCTTTATTAAGGTGCAAACGAGCATCAATATCCTGAAAAGTTGGGTTCTCGAGCCACATAGGATGTGCCTTCCAATGACAATTAATATAACTAACCGCTTTTACGACATCTGGGTTTTCGTGAATAGTCTTAAAAAAAGGCTTGAACCATTTTTCCCAAGCTTCTTGTGCTTGTACTTCGTTAGAGAGAATGGTCTCTTTTGTTTTTCCGGTACCTTTTTCGGTGGGATGTGCAATGGTAGGCGTTGCTTCGGCAATAAAAACAGGTTTTCCTTTTTTACGAGCGAAGTCAATCATTTTAGCTTGATCCCAACTTGCAAAAAAGGAGTATCCGCACCAATCGACGTAATCGTCTCCCGGATACCAAGATTCTAATAATTCCATGGATTCGTCACTACCATGAGATTGCCAAACATAGGCTACATTATTTACACCTAGTGCATCATATAGTTCTTTAATTCTTCGAAAAGCGGCAATGTAATCTTCTCGGTTATAATGATTCCAAGATCCTAAAAATTCGTAGCCGATGCGTAAAAAAACGGGTCGTTCGCCGAGGCTTTTAATCCATAATCCAAGTTCTGTTACCAAACTATCCAATTCGCCTTTGGCAACGGCTCCTTCGTGGTTGACCAACTCTAAGCCGATTGCAAGTGCCATATTTTCAAAATCTTTATCTGCTAATTGTAAAGACATATTACTCGGGGCATCTCCCCAATCATCCGTCGTATGAATACCGGGTAAGCCAGTATAAGTAAAACCAAACTCTTCGTCACCGGGGCGTATTTTTGTGTACATAGTGAAACCGCCGGGAGCAGGAAAATGATCTAAGTAGCCATCGTTCCAATCTGCTAATCCTCCAATCGCTTCCAATTCTTGACCAACGAATAAAATACATTTTCCATCTTCTGGTTCAAATTTTTCTCGTACTTTTTTATTCACGGATAGGGTTTTATGCTGATTATCAGGTTTGGTGTTTTTAGCCGTATTTTGACAGGAAAAGCAGAGGGCAATCAATAAAAAGTAGATTAGATTTTTCATGAAAAATTCATTTGAAGTTAAAAAAGGTTTAGCCTTGGAAGTAAATTAGAATGCCAATAATCACTACAATCAAGAGGACAGATGCTGCGATGTCTAGGATAGAAAAACTAGTTTTAGCAGCTACTTTTTGTGCTTTACTCAAGGTGCCCAACGTCAGTCCTTGGATTTGAGCTAAGGCTGGCGGTGCAGTCAACAAGCTTACACTAATGCAAATGATGACGCAGGCGATAAACATAATGATTGCCATATGTGCAAAATTAATAGCGGCAAAACTGGCGAAGAAGCCGTCCGCTCCTTCCAATAATTTGCCTTGATCGTCTAAATAGATTAACTCCGAACCAATGCGCAAGATAGCCATTAAGAGTCCGAAGAATAAGGTGGCAATCGCGCCTTTTGCATTAATTCGTTTCCATAAAACACCTAATAAAAATACAGTGGTAATGGGCGGCGCAATGTAAGATTGTACACTTTGTAAATAACGGTAAAGCGTACCACCACCAATTTTTTCCATGATTGGAATCCAGGCCATTCCTAATACGACGACAATGGCTGTAGCAATTTGTCCAATTCGAACTAAGCGCTTTTCGGAGCTATTAGGATATAGTTTTTTGAAAACATCAATAGTAAATAAAGTTGAACTCGAATTGAAAACAGAAGCTAGGGAACTCATCAGGGCAGCCATTAGCCCGCCAGCGACTAAGCCTTTGAGTCCGGTAGGAAGTAAAGTTTGCACTAGAACAGGAAAAACTTGATCTGCCCGTTCGTAGCTTAGAACACCTTTTTGCTTGAGGGCGTAAGCCATAATTCCAGGTAACAAGAAAATAAAAACGGGTAAGAGTTTTAAATAGGCACCAAAAATAGCACCTCTACGACCGATCTCAATATTATGCGCAGCGAGTGTTCGTTGTACAATGTACTGATCCGTACACCAATACCAAATGCCGACAATAGCACCACCAAAAACCATTCCCGTCCAGGGATACTCTGGATCACTAGCGGGGCGCCACATATTGAAGTGTTCGGAGCCCACCAATGTTTTTAGTTCCCCCCAACTCCCAATCGCTTCAAAGCCTTTATAAGTTAAAAATAAGGATCCCAAAATTAGAATGATGGTCTGTACGGCTTCGGTGTAAAGTACCGCGCGCATGCCACCAAGGATTGTGTACAGACCGGTGATTACTACCGTTAAAATTGCGCCTTCCATGAAGCTCATTCCTAAGAGGGCGGAAACAACAATTCCCCCAGCGTAAATCGTTACCGATACTTTGGTCAAGACGTAGCCAATAATCGAAAAAATAGATAAGAACCAACGCGAACGAGCGTCAAATCGCTTTTCCAAAAACTCGGGCATGGTGAATACTCCACTCCGCATATAGAAGGGTAAGAATAACCAGCCGAGCAGTAAAACAATCCATGCGTGTAATTCGTAATGAGCCATGGGCATTCCCGATTCTGCACCCGCACCAGCCAAACCTACTACGTGCTCAGAACCAATGTTAGACGCAAAAATAGAAGCACCGATCATAAACCAACCAACGTTTCGACCGGCCAAAAAATAGTCTTCGGTGTCCTTGTTTTTTTGTAAAATTACCCAAAGGGCTACGCCAAATAGAATGGCAAAATAAGCACCAAGTACCCACCAGTCTAAAGATTCAAAACCTTTCATATTATTAAGTTGTGATCAATGTTCTTCTAAAAATTCAATGCTCGCTAAGTTTTTACCAGAAAGCTTTTCGTATAACTCGTATATCAAACCATCTTTTAGCCCTACTTTGGGAACCATGATTTGATCACTACCTACGTTTTGAAGTACGTTAATATAAATTTCGGAAGCAGGTATAATTACATCTGCACGGTCTGGGTTCATTTTAAGAATGGAGACTCTTTCCTGATAAGAAAATTCTTTTACGTAGGCGCGAAGTGCTTTTAATTCTGATAAAGAAATATGATTTCCATATGACTTATTAGCGAGTTTGAATAACTTATTAATATTACCTCCGGTACCAATTCCTATAATGGAGTGGGACTTGGAAAGTCCTGTGGACTTCAACCATTCTTTCATGGCTTTGAAAGTGACCGCTCGCTCTGCGGGAGATAATTTCCGGACAGAACCTACTCGAAAGGAACAACCAGTTTGTAATTTTTTTCCTTTGAAAATATTTAACTCGGTACTCCCTCCGCCTACATCAACGTGAACGTATTGCTTATCTTCTAAATAAGGTAGAATTGATTTATTGAGAATTTTTGCTTCCGTATCACCGGAAATAATATCTATTTTAAGCCCAACGATATCTCGAATAAATTCTTGAATCGCTATGCCATTTTCAGCTTCTCGCATGGCAGAGGTTGCTACTGCGCGGTAAGCTTCAATTTCGTATAAGTCCGTTAGTAATTTGAAGGTGCGCATTAGTTTTTCAAACTTAGTACGAGTCAGTGGTGCAATTTTCCCATTCTTAAAAACGTCTTGTCCCAATCTCAGCGGAAAGCGCAAATACTCCAGTTTTTTAAAACTTACTAAGTTCTCTTCTTCAAAAACTTTAACGACCTGAAGGCGTATCGCGTTGGAGCCAATGTCAATTGCAGCTAATTTCATATTTCTATTCTATTTCTCTATAGTTGAACTGAGCAAAATCGGCTTCTTTTTTTGTTCCGGCCAAATCTTGACAACAGATGCCTACAAATGCGCCCGTAAATGCTGGACGATAATGCTCGCCGCCAGCTTGCACGTAGTCGTCAGATAAAATACTGCTATCCAAAACCGCTCCCACGGAGTGCCAATCTCCTTCCGTCGTCGTATAAAAAAATTGTAAGTTTTCGTTTTGGATGGTAAGTTTTAAGAATACTTGCTTCTGTCCTGTTAGTTTGATGGGGGACTTTAACAAATCTGTTATTGCGAAGTTATCACAACGGGTGATTTGAAGAAATGTCTCTTGTTGTTCTCCCATTTCACCTCCCAATAAATGTAAGTAATACCAATGTCCCGTATTGTAGTAGGCAACTAAGCCTGCCATTTGTTGAAAATGATCGGGTTCGAATGCTAATAAAGTAGCAGCCTCTATTTTAAAATGCTGTACGCGGCGCGCTAACAAACTTTGCCGATGGAAAGAACTTAAGGACTCTTGTCCAAATAGTCTTAAATATTCTTTTCTTATTTTTAAAGAAGCCCAACCTTCGGTAATGGGTATGCGTAGAGACTGAAAATTGATATCGAGGGTGGTTGAATCGAAGGATATTTTGGATTCGGTTATTTTTTTAGCTCTCGGGTTATTGCTTGGAACGGGTATTTTTAACCGTGGTGTTTTCCCACCTGTTTTGAGGTATAACCAATCATCTTCTCGCCATTCTACAGCTTCAATTGCGGTCTCTCTACCTAGGATACATCGACCTCGTTGCGTCAATGGTCGGCCAGTCAAAAAAACGGAAAACCAATCTCCATTGGGCGTTTCTACCAAATCCGCATGGCCACATTTTTGTAGCATAGCATCGGGTTGATTACGAGTGGTAATGATTGGGTTTTGTGGATGTATTTCGTACGGTCCGGTAATTGTTTTTGCGCGGGCTAAGGTGACTGCGTGACCATATTCCGTTCCTCCTTCTGCCGTTAGTAAATAATACCAACCATTTCTTTGGTATAGATGTGGTGCTTCGGTAATCCCGAGTTGAGAGCCTGCAAAAATGCGGTATACTTTTCCTATTAATTGCTGTTGCTGCGGATCAAACGCTTGTAAAATAATTCCCCCAAAAAGCTTTCCTTTACGATGATCTGTTAACATACTGGTGTACCACTTTCGACCATCTTTGTCGTGAAAAAGAGAAGCATCAAAACCACTGCTATTTAGGAAAATAGGATCGGACCAATCTCCCAAGATATCATGGCTGGTCACTAAATAATTGGGCGTATCTTTCCAAACGCCATCGAACGATCTTACATTGGAGTAGACGAGGTAAAAGACACCATCGTGGTAACTCAAGCAAGGAGCCCAAACCCCACAAGAATCAGGGTTGCCTCGTAAGTCTAATTGGGACAAACGATTCAGGGGACGTGCTACCAATTCCCAATGAACTAAGTCTTTAGAATGATGAATTTGTACGCCAGGAAACCACTCAAATGTGGAGGTTGCTATATAGTAATCTTCTCCAACGCGTATAATTGATGGATCAGGATTAAAGCCGCTTAAGATTGGGTTTTCTATCATCATTTTACTAGTTCTGCTTCCAGCTCTTCTAAAGTTTTTCCTTTAGTTTCGGGTAAGATTTTAAAAAATAAGAAGAATCCAATTACGGCCAGCATTGCATAGATGAAAAAGGTGGTAGCGGTGCCTAAGTTTGATAATTCCCAGGGAAAGATTTGTTGTACAACCCAACTCGAAAAGGAATTTATAAAACCAATAAAGCCAATGGCAAGTGCTCTAATTTTATTAGGGAATAGTTCTGACAGCATCACCCACATTACAGGTCCCAAAGAAAAAGCAAAAGAGGCAACGAAGCCTAAGATTCCAAATAAAATCAAGTAGGAATTAATATTAGCAGCGGCTTGGATAAGTACCGTTTCATTTTGCTTAAAAGCGCTGATGCCAATGGTTGCTTTTAGGGCATTTTTAAAACTTAAATCATCGTCGTATTGAATATTTGCCATTTTTTTTAAGGCTTGGGTATCGAGATTTTCGAGCGTTTCAATTTTTTCGATACTTAGTTCATACGTGGCTTGCTGGAAACCATAAGCCGTAATTAGCAAACTAATTGCCACCCCTGCAATACCGATTAATAGCAAGGGTCTTCTGCCCATTCGATCAATTAAAGTCATTACTAAAAGGGTAAAAACAATATTGATAATTCCTACCACTACGGACTGTGCAAATGCAGCGTTGGTACCGATTCCTGTTTGCTCAAAAATGGAGTTGACATAGAAAAAGACAGCATTGATTCCGGTAACTTGTTGTAAAATTCCAACGGCTAGTCCAACGAATAAGACGAATCTGAGGGCTGGTTGAAATAGGCTTTTGAAACTTGCGTGATGATGGTCTTGCTGGTTTAAATTCGCTTGAATGTGTTTGATTTCAAGCTCTGCTTGAGCATCACCGTGCAATTTTTTCAGGATGACACTCGCTGCTGCTGTTTGGTTGTTTAAGATTAACCACCGAGGACTTTTGGGAATAAAAAAAAGTAGAAAGAAATATAAGATCGCTGGAAAAAGTTCCATACCCAGCATCCATCGCCAAGCATTTTCTGACTGAATCATTCCGGTTTCCGATTGACTCAATTCGTTTAAATAGTATCCACAAAAATAAGCCGCAGAAAAACCGATGACGATATTTAGTTGCTGAATGGATACCAGTTTACCCCTATTTTCGGCGTTAGCAATTTCAGCAATGTACATTGGTGCGAGTACTAAGGCTGCTCCAAAAGCCAAACCACCAACCATCCTTGCGAGGTAAAGCATTTCGTAGGAATTTGCACCAGCGGAAAATAAGGCGGAGCTGGCATATAAGAAGGCTACGATCAGTAAGACTTTTTTTCTACCGATTTTGTTACTCAGCGCTCCGGCAGCAAGCATGGCAAACATCGCAGCGAAACTCGGAGAGCTAACCACCCAGCCCGTTTGAACATCATTCAACTCAAATAAAGTCTCTACCGAACCAATTACTCCTGAAATTATAGCCGCATCAAAACCAAATAGAAAACCACCGAGTGAAACAACCGCAGAAACAAAAATAGTATAAGATAAACTGGGAATAGCTGAGTTTTGTTTCATGTAATGCGGCTCGTTTTGAAAAGGATGTAACTAATGGTTTTTTTTATTCAAAAGGATATTTTAAACTGATTTGGCGTCTAATTTCATCAGTAATTCCTACTAAGTCCAAACTATTTTGGTGCGTCCAGAGCGTACTTTCTAAGCGGTTGTTATGAAGACAAAAGAGGCATTCTTCAATTTCATGGGTAAACCCTTTGCCATTGGTAGGTAAGTCTATTTTTTCAGATTTTGCTTCGTTCCCATTCCCTCTAACAATCGTTATTCCTTGTGCTTCATGCCATATAAATGGTAAGAAAATTCGACCTTTCGTTCCGTATATTTTTGCGACCATATCTGATTGAGAAATAAATCCACTCATCATATTGGCGATTGCGTTTTCGTACTTAAAAATAGCCGCAGTTTGCAAATCTGCTCCTGTTTCATGAAACCTTCCAGTTGCTAAAATCTGCGTAGGCTTTCCCAAGATGACGTACGATAAAAAACAAGGATACACGCCCATGTCCATCAACGAACCGCCCGCCAAATCCATATTTAGCGTTCGATTTTCAGGACTAGGTTGAATGGCAAACGAAAAATCAGCATTGATGTAGTTTACCATTCCAATTTCGCCTTGCCCGATCAAGGCCAAGGCTCTACGAATAGCGGGATTAAAGCGCGACCAAAATGCTTCCATCATAAAAACGCGATTTCGTTGAGCGGCGGCGATTACTTTTTTTACTTGTTTTGCATTGACTGCCAATGGTTTTTCGCATAGTACATGTTTCCCCTCGTCCATTGCTTCAATGGACAACTCGGCGTGAGCATGATGAGGTGTAGCAATATAAACGATATCTACCGTAGGATCTTGAAAAAGTTCGGTGTAACTACCGTAAGCTTTTTTCACGCCATATTTTTCAGCAAACTGTTCTGCTTTATCTAAGGTTCGGGAGGCTACCGCAGCAATAAGAGTATTTTCCAGTAATAATAAATCTTTTACGAAATCGTGTGCAATACTTCCCAAACCTACAATGCCCCAGCTTATTTTTTTCATAAAATTAAATTTATTTTTTTTTCATAAAATCTAGGATTTTCGCTGCGACTTGTTTGGGTGTGAATCCGAATTTTTCGTCTAAAACGGTATAAGGAGCAGAGTATCCAAAATGATTAAGCCCCCAGACCTCACCATTTGCTCCAACCAACCCGCGTAAGGTAGAAGGTAAGCCAGCGGTTAAGCCGTAGGTAGGAATATCTTTGGGTAAAATGGTAGCTTGATAAGCCTTAGATTGTTTCCGAAAAAGTCCTTCACTCGGTGCAGAAACTACGGCAATGTTTAAGTTGTTTGCTTTGGTCAATATTGCTGCTGCCTCGACTAAGGTTGCGACTTCTGATCCGTTGGCTACCAAAATAATATCAGGTTTATTTGTGGGTTCAATGGCACGATAGGCTCCTTTGCTGACCTGTTCCGTTTTAGGCGGCAGGTCTTTAATATCTTGGCGCGAAAAAATAAGTCCAGTAGGAGAATTTGTATTTTCTAGTGCTAATTTCCAAGCCGCAGTGGTTTCGTTGCTGTCGGCAGGTCGGAGTGCAAGCAAGCTATTGTTCCCACTGTGATTTTGAAGTTGCTCCAGTAAGCGAAGTTGTGCTTCTTGTTCAATGGGTTGATGCGTAGGTCCGTCCTCTCCTACTCTAAAAGCATCATGCGTCCAAATAAAAATAACTTGTTGCTCCATTAAAGCACACACTCGAATGGCAGGTTTCATATAATCTGAAAACGCAAAAAAGGTGGCACAAACGGGAATGACACCACCGTGCAAAGCCATTCCTGTCGCGAGTGCAGACATGGTAAGTTCGGCTACTCCTGCTTGTAAAAAAGCACCCGAGAAATCTCCTTTCTTGAAAATACTGGTTTCTTTTAGAAAGCCATCTGTTTTATCGCTATTGCTCAAATCGGCAGAAGCAACAATCATATTCTCAACCTTTCTCGCTAAGTGCGAAAGTACCGTAGAAGAAGCATTACGTGTAGCTTGATTGGTTTTTTGCTTGATGCTATCCCAAGCAATTTCTGGAATCTGTTGTGTAAAAAACTTATCCAGTTTTTTTGTCGCTTCAGGGTTATCCGTTACCCATTTTTGAAATTGCTTTTTTCGTTTGGAAACTAGACTCCGTTGCGTTTGCTTTACAGCATTATAATAGGCTGTTACCGCGGGCATGATTTGAAAGGGATGAGCGGGATCTCCTCCTAGCCCAGTAATCGTTTTTTCGTAAGAGGCGCTTGATTTTCCAAGTGGTTTTCCGTGAAATTCGACTTTACCTTCGAATAAATCTCCAGCGTCATTACGTACCCCTTTCCCCATTGTGGTCTTTCCGATAATTAGAGAAGGACGTTCCGTCTCTGCGATGCAGGTTTTTAGGGCAGTTCTAATTTCTTCGTGATCATTCCCATCAATCGTGATTACGTGCCAATTCCAAGCTTTATATTTTTTGGCAGTATCCTCCGAAGTAACGTCGTTCGTTTCGGAAGATAATTGAATATCGTTGGCATCATAAAACATTGTAATATTACCCAATCCCAAATGTCCCGCAATACGCCCTGCACCCTGTGAAATTTCTTCTTGTATCCCACCGTCAGAAATATAGATGAATGTTTTGTGGGTAACTATTGTTCCAAATCTAGCGGCCAAAAATCGTTCAGCAATTGCTGCACCGATGCCAAAAGCATGACCTAAACCTAAAGGTCCTGAAGTATTTTCAATGCCTCTTTCAAGGTCGATCTCAGGATGTCCAGGAGTTGGACTACCCCATTGCCTGAAGTTTTCTAAGTCTTCCATCGAATAATTACCAAGTAAGGCTAATGTTCCGTACAGCATGGCTGACATATGTCCGGCATCTAAAAAAAAGCGATCCCGAAATCGCCAATGAGGGTTATCAGGATCGAATTGTAAAAATTCACTATATAAAATATGCATAAAATCGGCACCACCCATAGGTCCCCCAGGATGTCCCGAATTAGCTTTTTCGACCATCGCTGCGGCTAAGATTCTGATGTTATCTGCGCATTGGATAGAGCTGTTTTTTTGGATCATTTAGTATAATATTCGAAGGTTAGATATTGGGAGTAATCCAATGTCATCAAGGAAAAGGTTTTATTTTAAAATACTTCTAGCAGAAATAAAATGATTGCCCACTTTGACGACAATAATGACTTCTTGTAAAATGGAGTTCGGTAGCGTCACTTCATACTGATATTGTGTTGTACGATCGGTATGTAGTAGTTGTCCATTTAGATTCCAAATTGAAAGCCCTTCCATCACTTGATCATTTTTGCGTTGGATTTGGAGTTGATTTTTAACGTTGACTATTTTTAATTGCTCTTGAT
>CALFBG010000356.1 GCA_937951685.1 uncultured Saprospiraceae bacterium
GATGAGTGGCTTGGTGATTTCCACATTTTTATACGCGGTAATGATGCAAGCAAAATCGTGTTGTTTTTGCGCGGCATCCTTTTTAATTTTTTCTTTGACTACTAACGAACAAAGCACCGTAAAAAACGGAAAGAGTAGAAAGAAGATTAAAATTCCACTTATGATCGTCAGGATAGTGACTATAATTGACATCATTTACAATAAATTAGTGTTTAGAATTTAAAAATCGGCTACCATTTTTCGACTTGGTAAATGACTCCGATTACTCACATGCCACCAAATACCTTTCCAGAAGGCTTTGAGCAACTGAAATTCCCCCCTCAAAAGGTATACGATTACGTTTTTTGGGATGGTAAAAAACAATAAAAATAAAGAAAAAAAGAAAACTTGAACGGCAGTTTTATTTCGGCGCATGAAGAGCATTCGGTTGCGGGTCAGATAATAGGTTTTGAGCGTACTCATGTTCCCTCCTACCGAGACGGATTCTTTATGATAAATTTTTGCTTTCGGTTCTACGTAAATCGTATAGCCTGCCCGTTTAAATTGTTCGCACCAATCTAATTCTTCGTAATATAAGAAGAAATCTTCCGGCATGAGACCAACTTCCTGAATTGCCGTTCGCGCAATCATCATAGCTGCACCGTGAGCATAAGCGGTTGGTCGGGCGCCCGTATATTGATCATGATCTTCTTCCATTTCTCCGAGCGTTTCATTGCGAGCCGTGTAAGGACTCACTTCCGTAGAACCCATATATTGAATGAGATCGACTTTGGAGTCGTTGGTAGAAGGATGGTAACAAATTTTGGGGCAAACAATCCCGAGTGTTGGAATCTCCTCAAAAAGTGCTAGTAGCGGTTCGATGATATTGGGCGTAAGCTCCGTATCATTATTGACAAAGAAAAGATAATCGCCTTTACTTTCTACAATGGCTAAATTATTCCCTCCCGCAAAACCGAGATTTTCTTCCGAACGAATGACTTTTACTTCTGGGTAATTTGCTTGTAAATGAGCCGTAGGATCAACCCGAGAAGCATTATCTACTACAATGATTTCGATGTTGGTGTAACTCAATAAACGTAAAGAGTCCAGCATTTCGCAGGTAACCGCCAATTGATTATAATCAACGGAAATAATGGAGATGAGTGGTCGGTTCTTAGGCATAAAAATCAAATTACGGAGTATTACAAAGTAACATGAGTAAGTAGCAGCACAAATGAGTGTTCTGATACGCAAAAGTTTCTTTTTGCGCCTTACGATTATCATCAATGGGAGCAAAAAGAAACTTTTAATAAATGAACTTGTAACTAAACAAATTCTATACCGCCTCTTCCTGAATCATTGCAGGAATGGTTTTAGCTAATATTTTTACATCGTACCAAAAAGAATAATTATCAGCATAAGTGATGTCGAGCTGAATCCGCTCTTCGGTAGACATATCTGATTTTCCTCTTTTAGATACTTGCCATAGACCGGTAATCCCCGCTGGCGCAAGAAAACGTTTTGCCCAAGTATCTTTGGTTAATTGTTCTGCCTCGTACAAGGGTAAAGGTCGATTTCCTACGATCGACATATCTCCTTTCAGGACGTTGAATAATTGTGGTAATTCATCTAAGCTCGTCTTTCTAATCAGCTTTCCGATGCGCGTAACGCGAGGATCATTTTGTAATTTGACGAAAGAAGGTCCATTGTCTTTATCTTGATCATATTGATTGAGGTGTGCTAAATCTTTCAATTTGGCATCTGCACCTTGGCACATAGATCGGAATTTCAAGAAATTAAATACTTCGTATCCATTTCCAACCCGCTTAGACTTATAGATGATGGGACCTTTTGACTCCAACTTGATTAATACGGCGATCAATAACAAGATTGGGCTTAGTGCTAAGATTACCCCCGTTGCGAAAGCGATATCAAATAATCGTTTAGCCACTGGCATTGCGTTAGCTTCTACTTCTTCAGCCATCGTATTGGCAATAATTTCTGCCTTATAGCGGTGCAAAAAAGCGATTCTTTTGCGAAGATCAACCCAGTTGAAAGGAAAAGTGTAACAATCGTCTACGCCTCTTTTCAAAAGATCTAGGGTATCTACTTCCTTATTATTGCTTGCGATAGCAATAAATGGAATATTTTTTAGAGCGGAATTATTTTGAATAGCCTCTAATAAATGGAAATTATTCTCCTTCAAGAACTCAAGATTACAGATGATTCCGTGTGGCATTTCTCCTGCTCCCAGTTTAGCTTGCTGCTCTAACCATTGTAAGGTTTTAAAAGCATTGTTAAACTCACTGTAAGCAAAACTTTCGTAAGCCTCGGGGCTACTCGAAAATAAGCCCAATAGGTTTTCTTGAAAGCCCAATACTAGAATTCTCTCTTTCTTAAGATTTGTAGGTGTAGTAAGTGTATCCATATTTGTAAGTTTTGGTACGCCTATTTTTTTTGTTGGTTAAATGTTTGTGCTTATGTCTTAATTGGCAATGGGTAACGATTACGAATTGCTAATTACTTTTCTCTTTGGTAATAGTATTTGGGCAATTTTATCATTCAAATCAATTGGGTTGAAAGGCTTGTTTATAAAACCTTTAATACCTAACTGATGACATTGTTCAACTAATCCTTTGCCTTCTTCGGCGGATACAACAATTACGGGCAAATCTTTAAAGAAACCACTACTGCGAATATTGGTTAGAAATTCCACCCCACTTAATCTCGGCATACTCATATCCAAAATGATGAGATCGGGCAAGTTGCCTTGGCTGAGCCAAGCTAAACCGTCCATTCCATCCCTTTTGGTAACGACGTCGTACGTTTTTTCCAAGAATTTACTTAATAATAGTCTGATGCTGGCATGATCCTCAATGACCAAAATGCTTTTTCGTTCCATAAGATTTTTTACAATTATTATCTAGTTAAACAGCTAATTACAAAATTTCGCACGGGGGAAATTTCAAATCATACTTCATTGTTTACTTGGAATAATATTGAACTCAATTGTAATTAAGGCATCCATAAGAGAGGCACTTATCACTTGCATCTTTCCAATAAATCTATCGTCAGATTTATTTTCTGTAGGGTAATATTCAAATACAGCTCATCCAAATAAATAATTGGGAGGAAAAGCAAAATGAAATTCAATCTTGAGAAGTCGGTTGTTTAGATCGGTAAATTGATCTAAGGTTTGAGGGATAACAAACGAGGGTTTGAGGGTGATTTGAGTATTTATGGGAATTAGCTACTCAATCTTTATGTTCATGAGACTTCTCTGTTTCTTTCTTTAAAGTTAAATTTTTATCATCTAGTTATTTTAGTTAATAAATATAATCACAGGGCGAGCACTATATAACAATGATATTCTTTCAATTTCTTTAACTTTAAAAATCAAAGTTACGACATTGTTTGATCTAATGCATACCCTAAAAAAGGTAATTATCACATAGAATAATTTCTCATTCTAATTATTTATTGATTCAACCAGTTGATTACTAGGACTTAGAACCACTAAATATGATTATCTAATGTGATATAAAGCAAAGATATAATATTCTTTACATTTCCCCCAATTTTTAACATTTCAATATAGCGCAAATTCTCCAGAGGTTAAGTGGCTGAACCCTTATTGTTCCTAGACTTCACCTTATTTCTGGATGAGATCCTCCCCCACTTTTAGGAAATGATTTACCCGTTGGCAAAACTGGCACAATTTTAACTTTTACTATCGTTAATAACTGTTTTTTGAGCAGATAAATTTAACTTTGGAGCTGCCCCGCTTTGCACACACCTTTTTAGACTACAAATTATGGTATTAGTAACATTAAAATTGATTTTTTGGATCTGCTTTTTCATCGTTGTGTATGCTTACGTAGCTTACGGGCTCGTCTTATGGCTGATCATCAAGGTAAAACGTATGATATTTGGAAAAATACAAGCGCCAAGTATTCAAGAAGATAAGTTACCCGAGGTGACTTTTGTGGTCGCTGCTTACAACGAACAAGACTGGATTGAGGATAAAATAAAAAATTCACTTGCTTTAAAATACCCAAAAGGGAAGCTTCAATTTTTATACGTCACGGATGGCTCAGATGATGCTACGCCAGATCTCATCAAGAATTTCCCTATTCCACACGGCGTAAAATCTCGCCTTTTTCACGAATCTGCTCGTCGCGGCAAGATTGCGGCCGTAGAACGAATCATGGAATACATTGATACGCCAATCGTCGTTTTTACGGATGCCAATACCGTCGTTAACTCGGAAGCTATTCTTAATATTGCTCGGCATTATCAAAATCCAAAGGTAGGTGCCGTAGCCGGAGAAAAGCGAGTCAATATGAGTGAAAAAGATGCGGCGAACGCTGCAGGTGAAGGTTTTTACTGGAAATATGAATCTACCTTAAAACGTTGGGATTCTGAATTGTACTCAGTAGTTGGTGCAGCGGGAGAACTATTTTCGTTGCGCACCGAACTCTACGAAGCTGTCCCTCAAGATACGATCATCGAAGATTTCTACATGACTTTACGCATTGCCCAAAAGGGATATAAAGTCGTATACGAACCAGAAGCCATCGCCGCGGAAGGCTCCTCGGCCTCGGTTAAAGAAGAATTAAAACGAAAAATCAGAATTGCGGCGGGTGGCTTACAAGCCATTTCCCGTTTAACTCCTTTACTCAACCCTTTCAAATATGGCGTCTTGAGCTTTCAGTACATTTCCCATCGCGTTTTGCGTTGGACCTTAGCACCGATGGCTTTACCCATTATGTTGATTTCAAGTATCATTCTGGCGCTAAGTGGTGCGCCGCTTTTTCAATTTTTATTGGTCGGACAAATCTTATTTTACGGTTTTGCACTGATTGGATACTTATTGGAGAAAAAAGCCATCAAATTCAAAGCTTTCTTTATTCCTTACTATTTCTGTGTGATGAATTATGCTGTATACCGCGGTTTTGGTAGAATTATGAATGATAACCAATCCGTTATTTGGGAAAAAGCGAAAAGAGCCTAGTTTAAGCTTCCGTTTTTAAGTCTCGTCTTGCCTTGCTAAAAAGCTTGTACCTATATATAGGTATAAGGTATAAACTGCTCGTTGCAACCGCTACGCCTCTTGTTGATCTTCCTACAGGAGCTGCATGGTAACTTGTCGGCTACCCAAATCCCGCTGCGCACCAAACTTTACCCTACGCTACCCTTTTATCAAGCTTTTGGCTTACAAAGTCGAATAATCATCCTTGTTTATCCAAGAAGCTAGCCCTTGGTAGATAATTTAATTACATTTGTTGGCGAAATAAAGGTTTCTGCCATCAAATTTTCAAATAACTTCTAACTAAGTACCAAGACAAATGAAATCACTTATTAACTTGCATTATATCTTGTTTTGACACTTAAAAACATTAGCAAATTAAATTTTCATGAAAACAATAAAAATTGCCTCCTTCTACC
>CALFBG010000357.1 GCA_937951685.1 uncultured Saprospiraceae bacterium
ATAAATAAAAAAATAAAAAAAGTAATCAGGACTATTGAATAAGTACATTGCTTGTAACGATTAAATGATTAATAATTTGGGTTCAAGGCAAAAAAAAAGAGCCTTAGTAGACTCTTAATTAATATTCGTGGTTGAACCAGATTTACAAATAGAGTCTTACTTTACGGTTGTCCGTAAAAATAAAAGTCAAAAAAGTAAATCGTGTTGCTTGAACGCTGCATATTAATGTATCTGTTTAATTAGATGATACCAAGATATGGATTTATTGATAAGAAAGCAAGGCGTTTGAAAATTTAAATAAAGAAGTTGTTTAAAAAAAGAAGCGCAAATCAGATCGAATCTGATTTGCGCTTAAAGTAGCATAGACTGAATTCAGTCGTAATACCTTAGTTATTTGACTTTGAAAATGCTATCATCTAAGTTGGTATTTGCTTTGATTTCTTTTACTTCCATAACCAACGGCACCGGCATCACACCAGAAACAGATTGCTTATGTGGGAATTTTACGCCATTGACAGCCTTGTATCCGTCTAAGTCAGCAGAGATCGTCATGGTTCTGCCTCCTTCCGTTTCGATACTTACTTCTCTTACTTTAAGACTAGACTCTAAATCAAAGTAATAAGTTGATTTTTTACCAGAAGGAAAAGAAACTTCCATTGCGTAGGCTTTTTTACCATTGACAGATTCCATGCCGAGCAGTTTAGTTTTTACACCATATTTTTCGAAAACTGATTCCGGAATCATGTGATTACTAATTTTTGCATCTGCAATTTTATCTTCTGGCATTGGCATGGATTGTCCTCTCGCAGTAGTCATTCCTTTATTACCATCAAAAACCACGGCTTGCATCGTCATTCCTTGCATAGAAGTAGTATTAACCGACATATTTGGTGCTTTTTGTTGCATCATAATTTCTAATGCATTACCACCAAGATCAGCAGTCATTGTTGTTGTTAAATCTTTAATCGAGTTAATTGCTTTTGTTCCTCCAATTGCCGTAAGGTAATCTTGGATTACTTTTGTTGCCGTAACGCCAGCAGGGATTTCCATGCCTCCGTCTTGGACTGGATTACCAAAACGGTCATAAAAATTAACTTTACCACTCGTTGCAAACCGACCAAGTTTGTCTGCTACGTCGGCTTTATTACCAACGACTACAATGTGAGCGTTTTGTGGCGTAACGTATTTTTTAGCCATTGCCAAAACGTCGTCTGCGGTTACCATACTTAATTTCTTAAGGTAAGTAGCGTAGTAATCTTTTGGTAATTTATTTCTAAAAGTATTTAAAGCGAACCTTGCGATTGTTTGTGGTTGCTCCAAAGAACGTGCGAAGTTACCAGCCATTACATTTTTTACCAAAGACAATTCTTCGTCGGTGATTTTCTCTGTTCTGACTTTATTTAACTCATACATGAATTCGATTAGTGAGCTATCCGTTACTTCGTTTCTTACACTCGCATTGGCATTGAAAAAACCAACTTCCTTATCCGCCGAAAGGCTAGATCTAGATCCGTAAGTATAGGCTTTATCTTCTCTTAAGTTGGCGTTTAATCGACTACGAAAGAATCCTCCTAATAAAGTATTCATTACCCGTGCTTTGATTTGATCCGGCGCACCAGGTTTCATTTGAATCGGATAAGTAATATTGATCACAGACTGTACTGCTCCGGTTTTATTGACAAAATCAACCGTTGTACCGGCTGGTTTTTGCGGTTTAGCAAATTGTTGCTTAGGAATATTGCTTGAAGCCTTCCAAGCACCAAAGTACTTCTTTGAAAGTTTCTCTGCTTCTGATTTTGTGATATCTCCTACTACAACTAAGTAAGAAATGTTTGGCTTAAAGTAGGTATTATAAAAAGACTTACTTTTTTCGAGCGTTACATTTTTAATCGTTTCTTCCGTTTCGATTTCTCCGTAAGGATGATCTTTACCGTAACGTAAAATTTGAGAAACGTTTCGTGCGATAGCATTAGGATCTTCTTTTTCAGAAGCTAAGCCAGATAAAGTTTGTTTTTTGATTTTATCAAACTCATCCTGAGGGAAAACGGGATTCAATAAAACATCAGACATAATGTCTAATAAAGTTTCTTTATGCTTAGTCAAAGAGGCACCAAAAATTCCAGCACCACCAGGATTTAAGGTCGCTCCGATAAAATCAACCGCTTCGTCAATCTCAGCTTTGCTTCGCTTCTTCGTTCCTTTATTTAATAATTGACCAGCGATGCTAACGTAACCCGCATTTTCTTTTTCTTGAATTAAAGGTAAGTCAACGGATAACTGCCAAGAAACACGCGGTAACTTATGATTTTCTACCACGATGACGTTTAGGCCATTTTCTAATTTAAAAGTTTCATAAGAGCCAATTTCAATTTTAGGAGCAGGTCCGGGAGCAGGGACAGAAGATCGAAAGGCATTATCTGTCATACCTGTTACTTTATCTTTAGCAGTGTCCTTAGCAGCATCTCCCATTTTAGGAGTACACTGGGTAAAGCAGACCGCTAATAACAGAAAATATAGAATTTGTTTTTTCATTATGATTGATTTGATTTCTTTACAACGAAGTTGTTTTAAAATGGCAAGGATTAAGTTCTATTTTAAAACAGCCTCTACGATAGATTGATGAAGTAAGTGAAAAATTGCTTGTTACTTTGTCATTAAATAAATGCTTTTTGGGCAAAGCAACAACCGATAAAATTAAGGTTGAGTTGGTTTGGCTAAATAGTATAAAACAACTCGGTTAGAAGGGGTAAAGTACTTCTTCGCGGCGTTCCGCAAGTCTTCCTTCGTAACACTTAAGTAACGATCAATTTCATTGTTGATTAGATTAGCATCACCAAAATACATGTGGTAGTTCGCCAAACTTTCTGCACGACCAGCGATCGAAGCATTAGAGTTTACAAAATCGTTTTCGATTTGATTTCTCAACTTTTGGAACTCAGCGTCCGTGATTAAGTCCGTTTGTACTTTTTTGATCTCCGCATCAATTGCTTTTTCTAAATCAAGTGGATCAACGCCCATATTCGCCAAACCAATAACGTAAGACAAGCCTGGGTTTTCCATCTCAAAAGGGAAGTTAAGAATCACTAATGCTTTTTGTTGATCATCAACTAAAGACCGATACAAACGAGAACTTTGTCCGTTGGTCATCAACTTACCTAACATATCTACGGCGTAGTATTCATCCGTACCCTGTGCAGGAATTCGGTATGCTTGAAAAACACCAGGTAATTGAACATTATCATAAATAGTATCTCTAACTTCACCCATTAATGGCGGCTCGACTACCGTTGGTCTAGGAATCTTTCCACCCCGAGGAATGCCCTTGAAATACTTGTCAATCAACATCTTCGTTTCCTTCATGTCTATATCTCCTGCAATGGATAATACGGCATTATTCGGAACGTAAAAAGTTTTGTAGAAACTCTTGTAATCTTTTTCTTGAGCAGCATCTAAGTGATCCATTGATCCGATTACGGGCCAACGGTAAGGGTGCTTTTTGTATGCTCGCTTAAAAGTTTGCTCCATAAAAGTCATGTAAGGTTGGTTATCTACTCTTTGTCGTCTTTCTTCTTTGACAACCTGTCGCTGTGTCTCGATACCTTTATCTTCTACCTTCGCGTGTAGCATTCTTTCTGACTCTAGCCATAAACCAGTAGCAAGGTGATTAGAAGCCATTACTTCATAGTAATAGGTGCGATCGTGCGTAGTATTAGCATTATTGAATCCACCCGCATTTTGGATGTATTTGTCAAACTCACCACGCTTAATATTTTCAGATCCTTCAAATAATAAATGTTCAAAGAAGTGTGCAAAACCAGTACGGTTAGGGTTTTCATTTTTTGAACCTACGTGATACATCACGGATACCGTTACAATGGGCGTAGATTTATCTTGATGAAGAATTACGTGTAGCCCATTGTCAAGTGTGTACTCTTCAAAATCGATTTTGTTCATCTGGGCCTGAACCCCTACGAGAACGAAGAGCATGAGAGAAAGAAAAATTCCTGTTCTTTTCATTATGTTTTTTTTTAATTAGGATATAAGTACTAAGACAAAATTACTTTGCCATTAAATAGTGTTAGATTTTGATCAGTATCAAGGCACGAAAACCACCCTAAGCCATTGCTTAGAAAGGCTTTGAGTAACAAAGAGACTGGTCAAAAGATGATGCAAGTTAATAAGTAAAATAATTTGTCTTAGTACTTAGGTTAATGATTTGTTTAAAAATGTTGAAGTCAGTTTAAGTTTTAAACAACTACCAGATCAAATTTGAACAAATACAAAATAAAACGATAGATTTTTTTTAGCAAAAATTATAATTGGTTTTTAAGAAAGCGATTAAGCTTATCATTATTAGTGATCGCCGTTTCGAGTTTGAAGTTTTTGTCTGCCAGCTGCCAATATCAAATGCTTGGTCGCATCGGCGCAGCAATAACTGCGAATACAAAACAGGAACAACTAATCCTTTGTATTTTTATTTCCCGTGATACGAGTAGCATAGTACTTAGCGGCATTAGATACCGCAAATCTAAAACTGCGCATGCTTTCTATGATAACGATACAGGGAGCACAAGGTTTTTGAAAACTCGCGAAATATACGGTAAAGTTCTAATTTTTCCGTAGAAGGAGAGCTAGTATTAGTCTAAATATGGTATTTTATAGACAAAGCGCTATTTACATACTCGTTTAAAGGCCACTTAGAGGAAGTCGCTAGGGATTTTGAGCCTGATATAATGAAAAAAGCCAGTGAATGGCTCCACTGACTTTTTTTATTATTGTAAGATAAGCAAACGAGTAGTAGGGTAGAGTAAGGTGATCTACCCAAAAATATTGCTTATTTGTTTAGGCGTTTAGATCATCTTATCGGCACAGCTCGAACTGGCAAACGCATTGGGTTTCGCTTTGAACACAAAACCCATTCCTAAGATGTAACCCATGGCTTCACTCAAAGCGGTATTTGACTTAAAGTGAGGATCCGTATTAATATCTGCGTGTACCTCTAGTGCAACATCATACCTATCAAGCAAATCACAAAGATGATAAGAGATTTCGACAGATTTAGCTACTTCTGTAATCATCCGCTCCCGAATACTCATCGGTTTAGTCATTTTATAATTACTGATAAACATAAAACCACCTTTTTTCTCGCGTAAGAAAACGATGACCGTTGCAAACTCCGTTACGGAACCCCTGACCTGTGAGTCGGTACCAATACAGACTTTTAGTTTATGACCTAATTCTGACTCTTTCAGAATTGTTTTTTCTACGGCATCTTTGATTGAAGCCTCAATCTTTTGCCCGTTAAGTCTTCGCCAATTCATAAGTGTTAAGTTTTATTCAAAATAAGCATAATTTTTCAGTTAACAAATTCTTTAATTTATAACTTGCTTGTGCTTAACTAATTTGTGCTATTTTTTAATCAAGAACAGCGAAAAGGATTCGAAAAGTTCCCTCGACTAAATTTAAATGAAGTACACCGCCGATGTGGAATACTTTTCGCGCTAAAAATGTGCAGATGGTACTTGGAAGATGATCAGGCTAGTTTCAGGGGGAAGAGTTCGGTTGAAATTCTTGGTTGATTTTAATAATTAGCTTTTCGTTCGTAAGATTAGAAAATAATTCTCCTAATCTTTTACTATTTTTGTGAATATTTTTTTTAGCGAAACGGTGTGACAACGGACTAATTTGAAGCTGTAAAAACGGTGGAAATAAAATTATGATCTTGGACTTTGTTCGAACACTCAAACATATAATTATGTCTTTATCCCGATTACTTTTTTTGATTTGCGCATTAGCGATCGTAGCTTGTAAATCGCCCAATGGAAATGCGCAACACGAAAAAGGAAAATATTCGAATCACCTGGCCAATGAAAGTAGTCCTTACCTTTTGCAACACGCCAATAATCCAGTAGATTGGTATCCTTGGGGAGAAACGGCTTTGGCGAAAGCAAAAAATGAAAATAAATTACTCTTAATTAGTGTCGGCTACGCCGCCTGCCATTGGTGCCACGTGATGGAGCATGAATCCTTTGAAGACACATTGGTCAGTAAAATCATGAACGAAAATTTTGTCAATATTAAAGTCGATCGAGAAGAAAGACCCGACGTTGACGATGTATACATGACGGCTTGCCACCTTGCTTCGGGTAAGAGTTGTGGCTGGCCCTTGAATGCTTTTGCGCTTGCTGATGGACGACCTATTTTTGCAGGAACGTACTATCCCAAAGAAGATTGGATTTCAGTATTAAAGCAAGTCCTAAAAATTCAGAAAGAAAGTCCAGAAAAACTACTCGAGTACGCCGAACAACTTACTGCTGGGATTCAGCAAAACGAACAACTGGCAGCCCCAACGGGGGCGGATGATTTTACTAAAAATAAACTAGCCGGCGTTGTTGATAATTATTTAAAGAATATTGATTACAAAAAAGGTGGCCGGAAAGGCGGGGCAAATAAGTTTCCAATGCCTAATAATTATCAATTCCTCTTAGCTTATTACCAAAAATATCAAGATAAAAAAGCCTTTGACGCCACGAAAGTTACCCTAGATAATATGGCTTGGGGCGGTATTTATGATCAACTCGGTGGTGGATTTGCGCGTTACTCCACGGATCAGGAATGGCTCGTACCGCATTTTGAGAAAATGCTGTATGATAATGCTCAACTCGTTAGCTTGTATTCCGAAGCGTATCAAATGACCAAAGATCCTTTGTACAAAAAAATCGTAACCGAAACCTTAGCATTTGTAGAACGAGAGTTAACGGATAAATCGGGTGGGTTTTATTCCTCGCTGGATGCGGACAGTGAAGGAGAAGAGGGCAAATTTTATGTTTGGACCAAAGAAGAAATTGAAACGATCATTAATAACGAAGAACAGGCAAAGATTTTTTGTGAATATTTCTCAATCAAATCGGGCGGAAACTGGGAACACGGAAAAAATATCCTACATCGTACCAAAACGGATGCCGCATGGGCGAAAAAAATGAAGATGTCGGAAGTAGAATTATTTCAGTCGATTCAAAGTGCGAAAGAAAAGTTATTTAAGGTTAGAGCAAAAAGAGTACGACCCGGTTTAGATAATAAAGTACTTTGCTCTTGGAATGCTTTAATGCTAAAAGGCTACGTCGATGCGTATCGTGCTTTTGGGGAGAAAGCTTACCTCGAAATAGCGCTCAAAAACGGTAATTTCATGGTGGACGAAATGATGGCGGAAGATGGTCGACTCAATCGAAATTATAAAGATGGTAAATCCGTCATCAATGCTTTTTTGGATGATTACGCCTTGACGATTGATGCCTTTATCAGTCTGTATCAAGTAACTTTTGACGAATCTTGGTTGTACAAAGCTAAAGCGTTAGGGACTTACGTAAATGCGCATTTCTTCGATGAAGCTTCTGGCATGTACCATTATACCTCTGATCTTGATCCTCCTTTGATCGCCCGAAAAAAAGAAATTGCGGATAATGTAATCCCTGGTTCTAACTCTGCGATGGGAAGAGCTTTATATTATCTGGGTACTTATTTTTATGAACCCGAACTGATTAATCGCGCTAAAAGTATGCTTTCCAGCCTTTCGGAAACTTTATATGCGCATCCTCAGCCTAGCTTTTACTCTAATTGGTGTCGCTTGTATATGGACTGCGTCAATCCGCCTTACGAGTTGGCTATCGTCGGTAAAGATTATGAACGCTTGAGAAATGAATTGATGCGCAATTATTTGCCTAATGCAATCCTCCTAGGTGGTAAAGACGAAGGCAGCTTGGAATTACTCAAAGATAAACTGCAAGAAGGGGAAACGATGATTTACGTCTGCCAAAATAAAGTTTGTAAATTCCCCGTGACGGAGTCGGAAAAGGCTTTAAGCCTGATGGATTAAATAATTACAGGATCAAATTTTTTCTTTAAAAAATAAAACGAAAATCTTGTTGGTTGTGCGTTTTTCGTCAACGGCTGCGCACGTCTCTCCGACGGATGGTCGCTTAGTCTTTCTTTTAATTAGAAAACTAAAGTATTTCTAACAATTCATATGCTATCTTTAACTTATGTGAATAACTGAACTCTTCATTCAAGTCTATTTTAGAGAAATAAGCCATAATTAATGTTTTTAATATGAAGAAAAAACTTTAGAAAATAGTTCTACCAACTAGCTATCTCATGCTATTTTGGACTGATTTTAGCGTATCCAAAATAACTTCTATCCTATCTTATTTTTGTTAAAGTACCTGATTAAACTGCAAAAAAAAGTATTACGACTTGATTGTCCAATGCATTTTTACTGTAAAGTTTAATGAATTGTCTACTTACTTAGCATTTGTTCAAGTCTAGTTTTGCGCGTTATGATGCATTAGAGAGATCTTGAACGAAGGCTCAAATCTATTTTTAGCTTATGAAGAAGCACTACGTACGCCTTATCATTTTATTATTGCTAATACTTCCGGTATTTTCAATGGCGCAAACTAAGAAAAAAGCACCTAAAAATGCCTTGCGTGATGCACGCACGGAAGCGATTAATAAAGCTTTAGCAGCTAGAAAAGCTAAAACCAAATTAGTCGATCCTCACCAGCAGGCTTCTCCGGCTACAATTGATGAAACACCAACGCCAGTAACGGAGACGGCGGTGACGGAGCAAGTAGTTAATGCTCCAGATCTCGTCGTACCACCACAAGGTATTCCTAAAAAGGAGCAGGCCGTTGAGGCAATAGGAGAAACAAAAAAAATGGTAAAGCCAACGGAAGTGGTCACCGATCCGCAGCAGCTTCAACCATCGACTCAAAAAATAGGTAAAGAAAAAAAGAATACACCGATTGCCGAAACGGTGACGACAAAAAAAATAATTGCTTCGGAGGAACCCAAAATGCGACGTTCCGTCGTTCGTAGCAAGGATGTCAAAACGGTTGCGCCGGAGGAGGTAGTGGAAGCGATTCCCACGAAGAATAAAATAAATTCAAGTCCGCTACCTTTACCAATCAAAACCTTAACTCCGCTTAGTATTGAACCAACAACTCAAGCCCAAACGATATCCGTTACCCAAACGAAAGTCTCTCCACCGGAGGTGAAAACAGTTGCCCATCGTACCGAGCCAACTACAAAAATAGCATCGCACGAGGAGGCCAAGCGAAGCTTGGAGCAACTAGAAGAAGCGCGCAAAGAAAAAGAAGCACGTTTAGCAGAACTTGAAAAAGAGCGGCGAACAGAAGAGGAATTAAGGGATGCATTAGCTAAAAAAGAAAAAGAATTATTAAGAATAGCCGCGCAAGGGAGAGCAGAAGAAGAAAAAATTACTTTACTCAAAGCAAACCGTAAAGCAGAGGAAGCACGTATTGCTGCCCTCGCCGCAGAAAATACTGCACAAGCTAAGTTGGCAGCTGCACGGCAAAAAGAGGAAGCGCGTTTGGCAGAACTCGAAAAAGAACGATTGGTAGAGGAAGAACGCCAAGCCTTGTACAAAGTAGAAGCTGCTCGACTGGCCGAAGTCGAAGAACAACTTAAAACGGAAGAAGCGCGCTTACAAGCTTTACAGGTTGCTAAGTTGACCGAAGAAACTCGCCAAGTAGAATTGGCAAAGCAAACGGAGGTCTTAGCGGAATTAAGGAAAAAACGACAAAAGGAAGAAGCGCAACTTGCTGCCTTAAAACAAGCACAGGAAGATGCAATAACACAGCAAAAAGCGATCGCCGCAGAACGAGCAAAGTTGGCAGCATTGGTAAAGCAACAACAAGTGGAGGCAGAAACTTTGGCAGCCTTGGAACGAGCAAAAATAGCAGCAGATGCCAAACAAATCGCAGCGCTCGAAGCTCAAAAACGGGCAGCGGTTATTGCCGAACAAAGACAGGCAGAAGAACTTCGACTAGCGGCGTTAGCCGTAGCGCAAGAAGAAGAAAAAGCGAAGCAAGCAAAGATTGCGGAAGAAACGAAAAAACTCGCTGCGCTGACCGAACAACGTGCGGAGGAAGAAGCTCGTTTGCGAGAAATTCAACGTGCGGAACTGGCAGCAGTGGAACAAGAACGACTAGCACTAGCAGAACAAAATCGTTTAGCTGAAATAGAACGATTGAAAAAGGCCGAAGCTTTGCGGTTAGCAACTTTGGAAGCCGCCCAAACGGAAGAAACGCTTCGACAGCAAAAAATGCAAGCTGAAGTGGAGCAATTATCTGCACTCGAAAAACAACGCATCGAAGAAGAAATAAGACTCGCTGCCCTCAAACGTATAGGGGAGACGAAGCAGGCACAACTCGAAGCAACGGCAATAGAAGAAGCTCGACTCGCCACCTTGGAGCGTCAGCAAGCAGCAGAAGCGGCACAATTAGCGGCCGTAGAAGCGGCACGCGAAAGCGAAACTGCACGACAAAAAGAAGTATTGTTGGAGCAAGCAAGGTTGGCAGAAATAGAACGCCAACGCCAAGAAAAAGAAGCAAATTTAATCGCGCTAAAAAAAGCAGGAGCATTAGAATTAGAAAGACAAAAGCAACTGGCAGAAAAAGAAGCCGCACAATTTAAAGCGGAAGAAGAACGAAAAATACTTGCACTTGAACAAGAAGAAGCAGCTCGAACGCAGGCCGCACTCAAAGCATCGGAGGAAGCAGCACTCGCTAAACTTAAAGCGGCAAGAGTGGCAGAGAAAGAACGATTAATCGCATTAAAAGCGGAAAAGAAAGCAGAAAAGAATCGAAGAAAAGAAATGAAAAAAGAAACTCGCCGCTTGGAACGCCTTGCCAAAAAAAGAGAAAAAGAAGCCGCTAAACTCGCTAAATTAGAACAGGAACGACTGGTCGAAGCAATGAAGATAGAAGCGGAAATTGCCGCTAAAACATTAGAAAAAGAAAAGGCAACGAAAGTGGAAACGGATAGCGTACCCGCAATAGAGAAGAAAGTGTCGAGTGAGGATGAAAGTGAAGCGAAGGAACAGCTTCCCAAAGCCGATTTATTCCCCGTGGAAGAAAATATCGAAACGGAGCAATTGAAAAAAGAACAAGCTTCGGCAAATAAACCTCGCCCGAGGTATAGCACACTTGGATTGGAGCCGATGCTTGTGGCGGACGAAAATTCGGAGCAACACGAAAAAATATCTAAGCCTAACAACAAAGAATTAATCAATTACCTCAAAGCTGAGCAGGTGGAAGAAAAGCATGTTGATTTGATGCTAGATAGTTATAATTTTAGTATTAAAAATTACGCGGGAAAAGTGGTAGTTTTAAATTTTTGGTTTGCTAAATGTGAATCTTGCAAAAAAGAAACGCCACAACTCAATGCACTCGTAGAACAATACGGGGCAGATAATATTGTTTTTATTGGACTCACAACGGATATGCCGGAGGAAGCTTTAAAAGCAAAAAAGGACTGGCAGTTTAAATACGAAATCGTAACAATGGCAAAACCAATCGCAGAAAAAATGCTAGTCTTCACTTATCCAACACACTTAGTTTTTGATACGGAGGGCAAACAAGTAGGAGCGTATACAGGAAATAGTCAGGAGCATTTGGATCAACTAAAAGATCAAATCTCAGCCCAGTTAAAATTATCTGCACGCACGGCAGGAAAATAGGATTGGAATTATAGAAAGAAAAAAATCCCGTAAGGTAACAGAACCTTACGGGATTTTTTATACAAGGGCTTCAAATCAGTAAAGGTATTCCGCTTAAACTTGAAAGTCTTTTTCTTCCACCAGCGCTCCTGCTACACACTGAATAACGCGGGCTGGAAATTGCGCAATCATCCGGTAATCGTGCGTTGCAAATAAGACTGCGGTACCATTGGCAAGTGCAATTTCTCTAATTAACGCAAGAATTTCAGTAGAGGTAGTAGGATCTAGATTTCCCGTTGCTTCGTCGGCAATAATGAGTTCAGGTTGGTTGAGCAATGCACGAGCCAAGACAACGCGCTGTTTCTCTCCACCGGATAAAGTATGTGGCATTCTGTGGCTTTGCTGGGCAAGACCGACTTGCGTTAATACTTCAGTGACGCGTTGTTGCATCTTCGCCTTATCTTTCCACTCTGTTGCACGCAGTACAAATAACAAATTTTCTTCGACGGATCGATCAGACAGCAAATTGAAATCTTGGAAGACAATACCCAATTTTCGGCGGAGCAAAGGAATCGTTTTACGATCTATATTTTTAAGATCAAAACCCGCAACTACAGCCTTACCTTTTTCGAAAGGAAGATCAGCATAAATACTTTTTAGCAAACTTGTTTTGCCACTGCCCGTTTTACCAATCAGGTAAACAAACTCGCCTTTTTCCAATTTGAGTTGGACGTTTTTTAGAATCAACTGTTGCTGTTGATAAATAAAAACATCTTGGAGTTCTACTACCGTTTTGTGAAGCATTGTTAAGTAATTGTCCCAGTGAAATTTACGATTATTCGCGTACGTAATCTTCGTAGCCCATCTCTTCGAGGCGATCGTATTTTTTGGCTACACCTGCCGCCATTTCTTTTTTATAGTTGATAATTCTTTCTTGTAAAACAGCATCGTGGCTCCCCAAAATTTGAGCAGCCAAAATTCCCGCATTTTTAGCTGCGTTTAAGGCTACAGTTGCGACGGGTACACCATTCGGCATTTGTAAAATGGAGAGCATCGAATCCCAACCATCAATCGAATTAGAAGATTTAATGGGAACGCCAATCACGGGAAGGGGAGAAAGCGAAGCTACCATTCCGGGAAGATGCGCAGCACCACCCGCTCCGGCGATGATCACTTTGATCCCTCTGTGGTGTGCTGCTTTGGCAAATTCAAACATTCGATCCGGCGTTCGATGCGCAGACACGATGGTTAATTCAAAAGCAACCCCTAGTACTTTCAATAAATCTGCAGCTTGTCGCATCACGGGCAAATCAGAATCTGATCCCATAATAATACTAACGGCTATGGTACTCATGTTGTAATTTTTAAGTGTTGTTGAATATACTTAGCATTTTGCATTGCTGCGGCTACCGTTGGAGCAAGTAAGGTAGCGTGTCCCATTTTTCGATAAGGTTTGGTAACAGATTTTCCGTACAAATGAATTTTACTCCCTTCTACGGCGAGGCATGCTGCTAGTCCTTGATATCGAGCCGCTCCTTGATGATCTGGCGCGCCCAAAAGATTAACCATCACGGAAGCCATTTTTGTTTTGGTGCTGCCTAGTGGCAAGTCCATAATGGCTCGTAAATGCTGTTCAAATTGCGAAGTATAGCAACTATCAATGGTGTGATGACCACTATTATGCGGACGTGGCGCCACTTCGTTGATCAGAATACGATCATCTTGTGTTAGGAATAATTCCACAGCGAGTAACCCACATAAGCCCAAACGGTCAATGACAGAACGAGCCAATTGCTCTGCTTCCGCTGCAATGGCTGGGGAGATATCGGCAGGACAAAGTAAAAATTCTACTAGATTCGCATCTTGGTTAAAGGTCATTTCTACCGCCGGAAAAGCTTCAATCTGTCCACTAGGTCGCTGCGCTACGATGACGGCAATTTCTTTTTTGATATCTACCAAGGGTTCGATGATCGAAGGTGCATCCATAATTTTATCAAGGTCAGTGGTTTGTCGAATCACAGCGACACCTTTACCGTCATAACCTGCTGTACGTGTTTTTTGTACAAATGGTAAGCTTTGTTGACCATCCGCAATCGCTGCTTTAATGGCTGCTCCACTTTCGTACAATTTGAAAGCTGCCGTTGGCAATGCTTGGGCTTGGTAAAAGGCTTTTTGTAGCCCTTTATCTTTAATAATGTTTAGCGCAGTAGGACTAGGGTGAATCACTTTTCCTTCTTTTTCCAATTGCAATAAAGCTTCGGTATTGACGTGTTCAATCTCGATGGTGAGCACATCCATATCTTTTCCGAACTGATAAACATCGTCGTAGTTGTTGAAGTCTCCGGCAACAAATTTACTACAAGTACTTCCGGCGGGAAAGCTGGGGTCTTTGTCCAAAATATGAATTTGGATATCCCAATTGGCAGCTGCGAGCGCTAGCATTTTTCCTAGCTGGCCGCCACCGAGAATGCCGATTTTAAAATCTGTATTAATCAATTGATTCGCAGGTGGTATTTTACTCATGCAGATGGTGTTTTTCTCCTGGAAGTTGTGGTAAACAATTCCACAGGGTACATTGGTGTTGAAAATCGCACGAAGATAAACCAAAACTAACGTTCAAGAAAAGAAATGCCTATAAATAAATTTGGAATTGTATCGGGAAAGCTAAATTTTAGCTATTCTTAAAAAAGCCCCCCCTCACCGAAATGAAGAGAGGCCGTCCCAAAAACCGATTTTAAGTATCTTAAAATAGGTTTCGTTTAAACAAAAAATCACCTCTAAACAGCAAATTAGTTAAGGAAACTTCCTCAACGCATTTGATGAATCTTAATTAACTGTTCTCTTTATAACGCAGCAGCTAGACAACATTAGAAGCGTGCCAGTACTGCCTTACGTTGTGAACGTGTGTTTATTAAATGGGGAATATAGTTGATTGCTTTACACTAGTTTTATACTAATCGTCACCAGTCTTCGTTGTTGTAACGCAACTTCGGTTGGTAGATGAAAGCTGAATGATCATAGTGTTCAATAGGGCGGGGGAGCCTCTATATATTGTGAATATTGTGAAAGTTGGGGCTGCTAAGGAAAAAATGCTAGTATCGTAACACTACTGTGTGCTGAGCTTTTTTGATCCTTCAACAATTGTTAAGTCTTGTATAAATATAAAACTACTTAACACCCATTACAAATATAAATTATTATCCTTAGCTTTTTATACCCTTTAATCGGTATTTTTTATATACTATATTTGTGTAATGAGATTAACTTATTCGTGGTAGCGTCACTATTGCTTTTTATTAAAAGAACCTTTAGGATCGGTTCCCAAAAAAGCCTAGATCATTTTAACTGTATGATCTAGGCTCGTCGAAATGGAGGAATGACTAAAAGCGGCTCAACAAATTAGTTGTTTAGAAAATTGTTTTAACTACTTTTAAATTTTCTGCTTGTTGATTGACGATGAGTCGGCAAAAATATATTCCTTCGGGTAAATCTTCTCCAAAGTTCAATTGATGATTTCCGGCAGCTTGTTGCTGTGTCGATTGCAAGTTTTGCAGCATTTTGCCAGCTGCATCGTAAAGCTCAATGCGGACCTTCGCTGCGCTGGATAAGGTATACGCAAGGGTTGTTTGATGTTGGAAAGGCATTGGAAAAATATTTGCCTCCACGATTTCAGCGGCACCAATTTTTTTTCTAAACTGAAGTGCTCCTGTTTCTTCCACGGTTGGATTTATCATTGTAGAACTTTGCAAGTTGGTAACGGATTGGCAGTTTTCATATTCACAATCAAGACAGACCGAGGCAACAATGCTCGCATTCGCTTCTGCACCCACAATCGCTTCAAATCCCAAGCCATCTGCTCCGGGCATAAAGTCAACGGAATTACCTCCTTGATAATTAATGCAATATTGATCCGTGATTTTGTGGTTGACACTTAGCACATTTTGCGCCTTGCAGGTAATTTCTGAAAAGATATTATTGGGGTTGTTATTTAATGCCATGTCTTCATCGCATTCATACCAAAAACTCAAAGGGTCAATATAAAAACTCCCGCGACTCCAAGCACTAATGCTTTCTTCGTATTGTGAATCGTATTTACGGTCTAAACCTCTGGTTTTATCCCCGTAACCGAGATCGTCAGCATTAGGACTAAATCCCCAAGCCATAATGCCAGTCGTACCAGCAGCGATAAACATTTGGATGCCAAGGTCAAGTGCACAAGGTCGGTTGTTGGTACAATCTGGTATTTGAACAGGACCCGCCGCTAAGCCAGGTAAACTCGCGGGGGGATTATCCCAACATCCGCCTGGATATGGATTACTTTCAGCTGGATTTCCCGTAAAGCCAAACTCTTCCACTACCCAAGGGATTCCATTATTTCTAGCAAAATCAACATCTTCATCCGTACGGTGCCAAGGGACACCATTATAGGTTTCGGTTGCCGTCCAGTAATTATCGTAATTATGAACAGTCATAAAATCAGCTAGATATTGTCGACTCCCCGTTAGATAAACCTCCTCTCTGTAGGTAGTAAGTGCTGCTGGGTCGATGCTACCATTTAAGTTGTGCCAAGTACTAAGATTCCCCGTCGAAACTAGATTTTGTGGACTAATAGATTTAATGATTCCAGTCATCGTTCGATTGAAATGGATTGTATTTTGTAAGCTTTCTGTACTATTAGGGTCATTATTTTTTAACTCATTACCAAGTTCAAAGGCGAAAACTTGAGGATTATTTTTAATCCTACTATCTCCTACTAATTGCTCTACCCAAGGTCTATAAAAGTAACGGAAATTAGCATATATATTGATGTCAAACCATTCGTGGTATATGAAAGGAGAGTTATTATAAGCAGCTGCGTCATCTTGAGGATGATAAAAGCCATTTTCATTCGAACTGGCAACAGTAGACTGGCTCTTATAAAAATCTGTCATCACAATAATAAACTTCAAACCTTGCGCTTCTGGATGAGCTAAAACAGCGGCGACGTCATTAATGGCTTCTGCATTAGACTTAGAACTATTAGGAGCGAAAAAACGAATTACCTTAACGCCTATTTTTTTTGCCTCTATAAAAATTTCTGCTTTTTCGTCGTAATTGAGTCGAGTTAACGCTGCTACATTTACACCCACGAAGCGATATTCCTGACAAGTTTCGCGTTCGTAAATTTTTCCGTTTTTAATGCAGAAATGAGAATCACTATTGTACGCTTCACAGACACAACCTGCCTGTGCAACGGTTACATTCACATTAGAAACAAAGCAAAAGATCGTCAGGAAAAATAATTTTATTATACTGTTTTTCATGATTTAATTTTTTAAAATATGAAAGTAATTTTTAGAACGAAATCTAATCATCACCTATTTGATCTGTTGTTTCAATGCATCAATTTGGATCTGCTGTTGCTGAATCAATTTATTTTGTTCAATGAGGTACAGCGTTAATTCCTCTACTTTTTCTAATAATTTAGTTTGCATCTCTCCAAGGTCAATTCCTTCCGTTGCCACTTCTTTGGCAGAAGGAATACCAGGGAGGTGCTTTTGAAGTTTAATTTGTGCTTCTAATTCTTCCAAAGGCAACAATGGATAATCTGCTTCAAAAACGTAATCTGCCCAATTGCTATGTGTTCGAATCCGCATCCCTTCTGCAATCATTTGACCTTTGATCGCTAGCATATAAGCTCCCGGAGCACTCGTCGTTCCAATCAATAATTGACCGTTTTTGTTGATCCTGAATTTCTCCGAATTATTAATCCGAAAAGCAGTATAATTATCCTTCGCCGCAAAATAAGACCATTGACCATCGCCATCCAATAAACCAAAATACTTTCCACCACTTGATCCATAAAGTTCACCGTGGCGTCGGCCTAATTTATCTATTAATCGTAGTCCCGTAATGCCAGTATTGTTAGACGTAATATGGACACGGGCATTATTATCAGCATAGAGAGATTGTTTAGAACCCAAGAAAATCTTTCTGTCTTCTACCCGTAAGTTTCCATTAACGTGAAGTTTTTGCTGCGGATATCCGATTCCAATTCCAACGTTACCGGTTGCATTAATGGATAGCCGTTCTTGGTCATTATTTTTAATAACAAATCGGTTTAAGTCTAAGGTAGGAATGGCACTAAATCCTTGAGTTGCCGTAAGGGTAAAAGCTGAAATGCCAACATCCCAGTTATCATTAAATTTGCTAGAGCGTATTCGCATTAAGGAACCGAGGTTACTACCCGATTCTAATTCAAAAAGTATATGAGGATCTATCAAAGCTCCTTGAACGTGAAGTTTTCGACTAGGATTGTTTAAACCAATGCCTACTTTGTCTACGGTGGAAATTGTACTACTATTGGGATAAGTCCATTGTCCATAGGCAACGGGAGCACTCAAAAAAAGGATTACAAAAGTGAAGAATATCAGTCTCATGATGATTAAAGTTTTAGTCGAAGCTTTAGCAAAACTTCGAAGTGGAAAAATAAAAAGAGGATCGGTGTTGGAATGGATTGGTAAAAAGAGCACCACCCAAAAGCTGGTGGCGCTCGGTCATAGAATTCCAAAATAGTTTTGAAATATTTTTGTCTTGAAAAGTGAATTTCAAGGAATACAAACTGTACTAGTTGCCAAAAACTTGTAACTCCGGTATTCTAGCGTAATTATCAATTCCCGGATCAACGACGTAAAGGTGTACGTATCTCGCATTGAAATTCTGGTAAATAACAGATTCGTTGGCTTGGCTGGTATTGTAAACTTCTTCTGCCAAGGTCCAAGGACCCCAAACGGAACTATTACTGTATTCAATTTTAAAGTGTTGGGTATTGAGGTAACTGGGTTCTCCACCCGCACCCGCGTGCTTCACTACAATTTTGTTGATGCTCTTAACGCTTCCCAAATCAATCGCCATAGAAGATTGCTGACTACTACCATTACTTGTCCATTTAGTATTCAGATTACCATCATGTGCTTTATCGCAGTTGAAGTTGCTATTGTACATACTACTACGGATGCAGTTCACGGAATTTTCTGCTAAGTTGCTTGTAATTGGAGGACAATTCGTTGTCGTATTCGCTAAGCCACCGACGATTCCTACACGATCAATATTTACCGTAGGAGGCATAATGTCGAAGCAAGAAGCTTTCTGGTAATTGCCAAATTCCATATGGATATGACAACTTCCCCAACAACCACCATAAATATTTCCAGAGAAAGCTTTTCCAATGTAAGCGGGAGAAGATAGACTTACTTCCGTATCCACCGTTGGATACATGACATTGCTCAAGTGAGCGTAAAGAACCCAGCCAATTCTATACTCTACTCCGTTATAGGTAGCAATGATGTCCCACTTCTGAGCCAAACCACCGTCTGCGTAGCGACGACTCGCACAGGCATAACCGTGAGAAACTAATCTTGCCTTGAGGCTTTGCGCTTGCTGACCGCCAGGGAAAATAATTGACTTTGCATCAATGTAAATGTTTTGATTGCAAGTGCCCCAGCCATAATCTGCATTTTGATTGCCATTGTCTCGCCAGAGATCAACTGCCCAATTTCCACCCCAATAAACGCCGTGCCCCGGTGGTGCCCAGCTAGGATGAGTTTCTGCATTGCTACTGTAAGGAGAGTGAATGGCTGCCGCCAGTCCGTGTGGATTATTTGTAGTAGCTCGACTGGTAAGAGTTTCGGATACTACTTCAAACGCTCGCTGTGGGGCAATTACTCGATTGCCATTGGCATCCGTAATGTAGGTTTCAACGTGGTCTTCGTGAACGTGTGTTTCTCCCGGAGGATGTTCGATTTCTGAAATGGTTTCTTGTTCTAATAAATTAGCATCTTGACCCTCATTACAAGCCCAAAGTGTAAGCAGGAGTAGGCTAAAAAAAAATAAATTTTTCATATTTTATATGATTTTGTAAATGAAAAAATCGTTTTGTGTAAATGAGCGGCGAGTGAAAGGAATATCAAGAATTATGTAAACAGAAAAAATGTTTGTACCCTTTCAGGGTATGTAAAAGTTTTTCAAAATAGGATTGCCAATCTCATTAACGATTGTAAAGTTAGGGCAAGGTCGGGACAGGAAAAATTACAAAAAATGACCTTTTTTTGAGATAAGAAAAAATAATTTCATGGAGCGATTTGGTAAAAAAGAAAAAGGGCAATCGGAAAACATTGTTTTCCAATTGCCCCGCAATAAATAACTATTGAGATCTATTGTTTAACCAGCTTTATTATTTTTCGTTTTTCTTTTGTTTGTAAAATGGCATAGTAAATGCCTTTTGCTAGGTGGCGTGTGATTGTTTGCTGATAGCTTCCTGCAGGAATAAGCTTGTTTTCAAAAAAGCTTGCAACGCGCTGTCCCGTCGGTGTATAGAGGTACAAACTGGCTGTAGTACTAGTTCCAATATCATAATTTAAGACAGCTTGGTCTTGAAATGGATTAGGACTAATCGTTAAGGAAAGATCGTCAATTTGTTTTTTTCTAATCCAATAAGAATCGGTACAACCCGGCAATGCATTAATTTTTACCGAAACAATTTTTCCCGCATTAAATTTGATCACTATTCCATTTGCATGAAAGGAAACGGAATAGTGTGGGTGGTTGGCTTTATTATAAAGCATGCTATTCTCCACGGCTTTTCCTGTGTAACCACCACACTGGAGATATGAAATTAATTCAGGCTTATAAAAAAAAGCGAGTTTAGAAACAACAGTCGGTGATCCAATTGTTGTTTTCTTTCCCGTAATCTCAATAGAATATTCGTGTTCTATTTGTGCGTTGAAAGCGGTCCAAGGAATAAATCGCTTCGTTGGCGCTTGAATGCTTCCGTAGCTTAAACGTTCTTCTTTGGCACAATAGCAAAGGTTATCACCACCATTAGGCACGTGATCTGAAATAATAATTTTATTACCATAATTGCTTTGTCCTATTAAAGTGGTGCCATCTTTAATCTCTACCTCTTTAGAGGAAACTTCATCCAACAAAATGGGTTGTTGCGCGGTTACCCCTACATGAGGCATCAAGAAATAGCAGAAGGATAAACCCAATAGTAATAGCTTTTTGTAGTTTTTCATGTTAATTCATCATTTAAATAAAGTCATTTTAAATAGTATTACCCCCAATCGCTCTGTAGATTTGCTTTTGGAATCCAACTTTTAAATAACTTTTACGTAAGTTAATTAAGGTATTAATTTTTTTTGAAATTTGTCTTAGTACTTTAAGTTGCGTACTGGCTATTTTTAGTTAGCTCAATGCTCTTCTCCAAACGCCTAGGTCGTCTAAAAGAAGGAAAGAAACTGTGCTTTGACTAATTTTGAACTGTAAAATAACGCTTAAAACTAGTCAAAATGATTTTTGGGCTTACTAAAGACCTTATGCTGATCAGAAGCGTTTTAATTTTTTGGGTGCCAACTATAAGGTAAAAATACAAGTTTTTACGCTAAGAAATGATTACAATTTTTTAGGTTTTTTTCAGATAACCCTAGGTTTTTTTTAAAAATAACTTTTAAATAAGCTTTTAGCTCAACGCTCAACTTAATCGCTTTTTTTACGCAAAAAAAATCACGTGCATTCTAGTAAACTATTAAAAATTATTCAGGTATTCGATGATGCTGACTTAAAGACATTAGGACAGTTTATAAAATCAGCACTTTACAATCAAGACAAATCACGTGGAGATATTGAAAAGTTATTCAATTATTTACAAGCACAAGCTCCTCACTATCCCAAAGCCTTGCTTACGAAAGCACAAGTCCACACACTGATTTATCCAGAGGAATCCTTCAAAAAATCGAGAATTGATTTATTGATGAATAAATTACTTCGCATTGTAAAGTTGTTCATCGTCCATCAATATCCGATTTCACAAGGTGGGGAAATTGCAGAGTCACTTGCTTTTGCTAAATTTTGTAGCGAAAGAAATCTAACGCAACAGTTTGAACTAGCCATCAAATCACTTTGGAAAAAGCAGCAAAGTATCACTAGCCGAGATAGTAGCTTTTACTACAACGATTTTTTAATCAATCAAGAAATCGTTCTTTTTAATAGTCTTTACAATCAAAAAAAGGACGATCTCAATATTTTACAGACGATTAAATCCCTAGATATTTATTACGTGGTGACAAAACTGGAATATACCTGTGCGTTGCTCTCCGCGAGTAAAGAAACCTCCATTGATTTGGAAGATTCGATTGTTTTACTCAAAACATTGTCGCCTCTGATTGAGAAGGGAAGTCTAGCCGTTCCACTCGTCAAAGTATATTATCAAGCTTTTTTACTGCTGTTACTTAAGGGAACTGACGAAGCGATCTACGATAAATACCGCAATTTGCTAAAACACCATCAAGCTCACATTCCAACCATGCAACTCAAAGGGCTGCAAGCGCACGCTCGTAATTATTGTATTTTCAAATATAATAATGGAGGAAGGGAAGAAGATCTTTTTGAGGTATTCGAACTTTTTAAAGAACACTTAGAAGAAGGTTTCCTCTACTATAATGATGGATTATTGCCAAGCACTTTTCAAACGATTGTACGCTTGGGACTCAAATTGAAAGCTTATGATTGGATCAAAAACTTCTTAGATAAATACCAGGGGCGTATCGTCGGGACACAGCATCCAGAAGAAGTCTATCATTTCAATCTTGCAAACTATTATTTTTCAGTGCAAGCTTACGATAAAGCACTAGATTATTTAGCGGGAAATTATGAAAACACTTACTACACCATTTTTGCTAAATGTCTCGAAATAAAAATCTATTACGAAACAAAATCTGTCTTACTGGATGCTAAGATTTTGAATTTTAAACTTTTTATTTTTCGGAATCGTCGAATTTCTAAAGAAAAAAAAGAAGCCAATAATAATTTTATCGACGTACTGAAGCAAATTAATCATCACAAAACAAAGGGAAACCAAAAACGAATTAACAGTATCAAAACCAAAATTCAACTCAAAAAGCGCATCGCCGAAAAAGAATGGATCCTTGAACAATTGGAATTGCTTCGTTAACTACCAGCCGTTATGCAAAATTATTTAGCATAAGGCCTAGCGAATAAAAAATGCTTCCACGTGGATTACTATGGTTGCCATGGAGGGCAGCAGTTCGTACTTAGAAATACCCATCAATAAACATTTGCCAAGTATTTATATTATGTCTATCCAACTTTTTTAATACTTCTTAAGAGTATCCCAAGAACCTTAATACTTTTTAACCTTTCTCGGTTTCGCTTTAACCTCTTTTTAAATATATCGTCCTGCTTTTTATTACATCTTGTGTATAAATAATTTATTGATGTTAAAACGATGAAGCCATGACGAACCTAATGAAAAACAATCACCGCTACCTTTACTATTTCGCTTTTTTAATGATCTTCAGCTTGAGTGCTTGTGTGAATACACAAAAAATGATTGATCAAGGTCGTTACGACGAAGCCGTGGATTATGCGGTAAAAAAATTAGTAGGAAAGACTAAAAAGAAACAGAAGTACGTAGATGCGCTAGAGCGTGGCTTCAACAAGGCGGTGAAGCGAGATATGAAGGAGATTGCTCGTTTGGAAGCGAGTGGAAATCCAGATGCTTGGGAAGACATTGTTGCAATTTGTAATCAAATCCAGCGCCGTCAAAGTAAAATTGAACCACTACTCCCCGTGATTGATCGTAATGGTTACCAAGCAAGTTTTAAATTCGCGAAGGTCGATGGCGTGGAAAATAAAGCGAAAAGAAAAGCGGCACAGCATTGGTATACGCAAGCCGAAGCGCTATTAGCCGAAGCAGCGACAACCGGAACAAAAATTCCTGCTCGAAAGGCAATGCGCCACTTGACGAGCATCGAAAAGTACTTTACGCAATACGAGGATAAAGAAGCTTTGAAAGCACGTGCGATGGACTTGGGAACCACGAGAATCTTTTTTGCGATGTATAACGATGCGCCCATCGTTTTACCTAAATCGTTTGAAGATGAAATTACCCGAATCGGAATTCTTGATTTAAATACGACTTGGAATGAGTTTTACCTCGAAGAACCTAATGACGTAACGATTGATTATAATATCAATATGCGCTTGACGCAAATTAACCTGAGTCCTGAACGCGTAACGGAAAGAACATACGTAGATACCAAAGAAATTGAAGAAGGGTGGGAATATGTCCTCGACGAAAATGGTAACGTGGCGAAAGATACGCTAGGGAATGATATTACCGTACCACAAAGATTATTGATTCGAGCGAAGGTCTTCGAACTTTTTCAATCAAAAGATGCTAGGATCGTAGGACAACTGGAATACGTAGATCGGAAGCGAGGAACCTTGTTGCAGACCGAAAGCATTAGCGTAAATGCCGTTTTTGAAAATTATGCTTCTACTTATCAAGGAGATTATCGAGCCTTAAGTCGAGCATCTTTACGGTGCATCAATAAACAGCCTTTACCTTTTCCTACGGATGAAGAATTATTACTCTTAGCAGCAGATAATCTTAAACCCGTAGTAATACAAAAAATGGAATATCAAGATCTACTCTAAAATAGCACTACTTATCTCACAGCGATGCGCTGTATCCCAAAACCCAGCCTCGTTGACAATTGTCAGCGAGGTTTTTTTAGTGAAAATATTTTCCTGCCGGATTTATTACACAGCGTATTTAAATTAATAGCACTAGCTGCGCTTTTATCCAAACACTTATTTATCTTGGTACTTCTATACCCCGTTTATTTCACTCTTGTTAAAGAACCTATACATTGAAGCATGGGCATTTTGGATAGCGTAAAGCAGTTTTTTAAAACCAAAGATGAATTAATCGGTACTTGGCAAACGCGGCAAGATACTGAAACTCAAGTCCTGTGGCGATGCAGTTTAAGTTTTATGGAGGATGGAACAGGAAAAATCATCTCTTGGGATTTGGAAACGGTGACGGAAGTACCAACGCATCAAGATCTATTCCTCTGGAATCGAGTGGATAAATCGACGATTTTGATCAAGTTGGAGCAGGAATCTGGTTGGACTAAAGTAGTCTATCAAGTTGAGCTAAAGAAAAAAACTGCTTCGCAAACTTGGTTTCAATTGAAAGATGCTGCGGCTACAAAAAAAGGATTTTGGAATATTCCAGTCGCCCTTTACCGATCAGCATAGTTCGTTCGTCTTTCCACGGAATCATCTGCTGAAAACACTGATTTTTTGAATTTTTCTATCCATAATATTTTTGCAATTTTATTGTTTTCGTAATCATTTCGGGGATAACCTGAAAAATAATCTATAATTCACGAGATTATTTTAAATTTTTCTTATTTTTATAGATGAGGTTATTCAAAACAACTTCTCGGTTAATTTTAGAGAGACATACTATTTAGAGCAAAACATTTCAATTCTAATACCTCTTTCCGCTACTAAACTAAGGATAGGCAAGTAAAATTGCACTAGCCCTTATTTCTATTTGCTACCCCAAAAACCGGCATATTTAAATTACATATTAGTTAAAACAAAGTATTTGAATAAAATACAGTCAAATCTTACTTGGGATTAAAAGTAGTGCTTCGAAGGCTTTACATACCATTCCATCGCTAGAGACAACTGCGCTGTTTTATTTATTTACCGTGCTAAGAAATTATTTATTAATGCATCCATCTTAGTCTATAAACTAAATCCTCTAGCCCTAATAACTGCTATTATGAATCGGTAGAACGCTATGGCTGGAGCGAGTGAATTAAGGACTAATTGCAGATTGAGATAACTTCCTACACAAACTTTAAACAAAAAGTTACAATGACAAAAACAAACCGAACTTATCCTCTACAGGCAAAGGGGAAATCGCAATTTAAGTTGCTTTATTGCCTATTATTGCTCTTCACATGGCAATTTAATGTAAATGCACAAGTAGTAAGCTCTTTAGCCGATGATAATGGTGCTGGAACGTTGAGGACGGTTGTACAAAATGCTGCTCCCGGTACTACAATTAGTTTTAGTGTTAACGGGACAATTACCTTGACCCAAGGACAAATTCAAATCGACAAGGATCTCAACATTACTGGAAATGGAGAATCTCAGACTGTGATTGACGGTAATTCGAGTAGCCGAATCTTTAAAATATTGGGCGGGAATACGGTCGCGATGAGCGACCTCTCCATTAGAAATGGTCGCGTCGATACCCAAAATCCAAGCGATGGCGGTGGCGGCGGTATTTTCAATTTAGCAAATCTTAGTTTAACGAATGTTACCGTAGAAGCTTGTGCAGCTACTTTTTTTGGCGGTGGTATTTCTAATTCGTACAGCTTTTTTGAAGCGACTTCTCCTAATACAAATACTGTTTTAAACTGTACAAATTGTAGCATTAGAAATAACGCGGCACTTTTGGGTGCAGGTATTTATAGTTATACCCTGAATAACGGAAGTGGTACAACAGAACTACGCCTGATCAATTCCTCAATTGAAGACAACTACATCGACGATATTAGTAATGTCAATGGAAGCGATGGATTATCAATTGTGAATGATAGTACGGGAGGAGGAATCTTGGTAGCTAGTTATACTTTTTTTCCTAGCTTTTTACCGCATCAATTATTAGTAAAAAACTGTGAAATCACAAATAATACTGCTGAGTATGGTGGTGGTATGGCTTTTTTGGTCAGTGGTGGAAATAGCAGTATCAATATGGCAGAACACCTAATCGTTAGTTCTCGAATTCACAATAATACTGCGGGGATTCACGGTGGCGGTATTTATTATAGTCCTGCTTTTTCTGGCGGTGGTAGTGGTTACTATAGTGCCAATGATATTGTCAATACGGAAGTTTCGGATAATACTGGTGGTGGTATTTATCTGGAGTCGCCGGGAGGAAATTTTAACTTAACCAACACAACGGTCGCTGGAAATCTTGCGGTGACAGGAGCAGGAGGTCTCACGATTAACTTTGGAAATCTTGCTGAATTAGATGGAAGTTATACCAATATCAATTTAGATAATAATATTGTTTCTCTGAATACAGGTAGCACTCCAAATTTCGTCATGACTGGCGCAAGTCCTGCTATTTTTAATTTAAATAATAACTTGTCTGACGATTATAATGGTCTAGGCCTAAGTCCAAATGGAACTAACATTGAGGCTGATCCTATGTTTGTCAATAATAACGGAGATTATCATTTAACGATCCTTTCCCCCGCAATTGATGCTGGCGCAAATAATTTATTACCCAATGATGTTGCGGATGTGGATAATGATAATGACACGGGAGAGGTATTGCCTTTAGATCTTTTTGGCAGTGAACGACGATTTAATAATGGTGTGGTTGATATAGGGGC
>CALFBG010000358.1 GCA_937951685.1 uncultured Saprospiraceae bacterium
TTGCTTTCCCAGAGATAAGCTAATTTATTATTGGGATCGCCGTGGATAGGCGTTTTGTCAAATAATATTTGATGAGAACGGTGTACTTCGCTGGTATTACCCAGTTGGTATTTGATGTACTTCAACAAATCCGGTAAACTAGATTTTCCGTATCCGGAACCGCCCCATAACTTTGTTTCCATCGATGGCGTAAGATTATTAAAATCTCCATAGCCATTTGCGTAAAATTTTTCTTGCGCATTGCTTAAGCTGATGCCCGTTGAAGTCATCTTGGCTTTTTGGAAAAGTTCTTTTGCTAATAGTTTTTCAAATGGAATGCCATAAGCGCGTTCCAAAATATAAGCGGCTAATTCCACCCCCGAATTAGCGTACGCATAGCGTACGCCGGGCATCGTATCAATGCTTATTTTTTTTAAATCATCAAAAAACTGTTGCTTGGTATAATTACTTGCAAGCTTAGCAATTCTATCTGCCAGACTAGCGTCAATATGCTCAAATTCATCGAGAATGCTAAGGGGAAGAAATCTTGGTAAGCAAGCGGTGTGGGTAAGTAAGTGTTTTATTTTTATCGGTTGATTTTTGTATTGCAAGTTGGGATATTCACCATCCAAATAATTTCTGATGTCCTCTTCAACGGATAATTTTCCTGCCAACTCGGCTTTTGCCATCAGCGTACCGACAAAGGTTTTGGTGACCGAACCGATATCATAGATCGTCTGATTGGTAGGTTTGTTCTTTTTGCCTTCGTCTAATTCTCCGTAGTGGCGGATAAACTCTTCTCCTTGATAATAAACACCTATGGAAACTGATTTCATCAGCGGATCTTTTAAGAAAGACTTCGCGATCCGGTCAACGGGCACCGCCAATATCTTTTCAATTTTGCTGCTAGGAGTTTTCGTTTGCGCGTTCAGTTGCCATCCACTGATTAAAACTAAACTGATACTGAGAAGGCTTAATAGTTTCATTTTTTTTCTTTTTATATTTTTTGCGAATAATAATTAAGTGGTTCTAAAGGAATTCATTTAGTTAGCAGAAAGCGGAATAACAGTTTTGCTAAACTTCCACTAAATGAAATCATGTAGCACTAGTTAAGTTAGCGACAATCACTCCGACTTGGATTGTTTAGCTTTCAAATAAAAACAAGGCTTTACTTTTTTTACATATTTTAATTTTTCAAACGTTCCATTACTCGATGCTTTCACGTATACGCCCCTTAATTTTCTCGATTTTTTGGTATCAAAAGTAATTGCCTTATTTCCAATTTCGTCATAATTCCTCAACCATTCCAAGCTTAATAAAACATCTGCTTCCAAGATTATATTATACTGTTCTAATGGCACGGTGATGGTTCCTTTGCGTTGCTGCTCTTCGATCAGTATATTTTTGGATAGCAAATTCTTACCGATGGTTCCCGTTGATAAATCATAAATATTTACTCTAAAAAGCAAACTATCTCCTTTAGCATGATTCAAGACAAAGTTTGCACTTTTGATATAGCTTGGCTTTTTGATTTCAATTGCCGCACCGATTTCCGTTCCTAATTGAGCATTACTAAATCCGATACTGCGCCCTCTTTTTTTATTTTTAACCCCCAAAATTACTTCCTCTTCTGCAAACCGAATCGCTGCTACTTCTATCATCTCTATCTCATAGCCTTTGCTTACCAGTTTGATGGTAGACTCTTTTTTCAATGCTGCTGCCCTGATCGAAAACGTCTCATAACCAATGGAGGAAAAGCTTACGATGTCATCTTTGGCATTTGCTTCAATAGTATAATTTCCATCGTTATCGCTTACGGTACCTTTCGCTAAAGCAACGATTCCAATATTTACGTAAGGGATTGCCTCCATTGAAGTCGAGTCCAATACCATTCCGGTGATTGTAAGTTGAGCATTGAGTTGGATGCCTAGCATCAAAAGTATTGTGAGGATGGTGATTGGCTTCATATTTTTAATTTTAAACTGTCCGATGTTTTGTTTTCCTTTGGTAAGGTACAAGATTGAATCGTTAATTCAACTACAATTTACAAATAAGCTTTATTATCCTAAACCCAAAAGCTCTGCTGAATATTTTCAGTAAAGCTTAATTGCTATCCTACACGTTCAATTTCTTCAACAACCCATTTATGATTTTTTCTAAATGCGTCATATTCTGGATGCTTATCTACTAAGGCTTCTAAAATAGTACTTGCCTTGCTCAATAAGTTCATTCCTTTTTCTTTATCCTTCAATTGCTCAATCAGCAAGACGCCTAATTTGACATAAGCAATGGCTAAACCGTGTTTGAAGTCTACATTGTTGGGATGACTCGTATGAAGTTCCTTTCCTATTTTCAACCCTTCTTCAAAAAACAGCAAGGCTTTGTCTAAGTTGCCAAGTGCGGCATGTATTTTACCAAGTTTTTCATAAGAAATGGCTAAACCGTCTTTGAAGTTTACGTTGTTGGGATGACTGGCATGGAGTACTTTTGTTAATTTTAAATCTTCTTCAAAAAAGGTCAAAGCTTTTGCTAAATTGCCAAGTAAGGTATGCGTGCTACCAAGGTTAGCGTAAGCAATTGCCAAATTGTGTTTAAAACCTATATTATTCGGGTAGCTGGTATGGAGTGCTTTTGCTATTTTTAACCGTTCTTCAAAAAACAGCAAGGCTTTATCTAAGTTGTCAAGCATAATATGCGTCTTGCCAAGTTTAGCATAGGCGACTGCCAAACCATTTTTGAAGCTTAGGTTATCGGGATGACTAGCATTGAGTTTTTCAAATAATTCCGTTTCCGCTTCAAAGAAGGTCAAGGCTTTTTCCAAATTACCAAGTGAAGAATGTGTTTCTCCTAGCCGTTCGTAAGCAATTGCCAAACCACTATTAAAATTTATGTTATTGGGATCACTAATATGCAATTCCTTTTTTAACCTTAAGTAGTCCTCAAAAAAGGTCAAGGCCTTTTCTAAATTGCCCAGCAAGGTATGTGTTCTACCAAGTTTAGAATAAGCAACTGCCAAACCGTTTTTAAAGCCTACATGATTCGGATAGTCTTTATGAAGTGCCTCAAATAATTCAGTTTGATCTTCAAAAAAGGTCAAGGCCTTTTCCAAATTGCCAAGTGAGGTATGTGTTTCACCGAGTTTAGAATAAGCAATTGCCAAACCATTTTTAAGGTCTATATTATTCGGATGGCTTATATGGAGTGCTTTTGCTAATTTCAAATAGTCCACAAAAAATTTCAAAGCCTTTTCCAGGTTGCCATAGGTCGTATAAAAGTTTCCCAGCCTTTCAAGTAAAACAGATTTTTTATCATGCATTACTGCAAAATTATTTACGAAAGTTTCTGCGAAGCTTACATTTTTTTTGATCTCATTAAAATCACCTTTGATGTGACCAACTCCTTCCTCATAGTCCAGTTTATTAATTAACAAATACAACAATGATAACGTATCTTCCGCTAAGCGATCTCTATTTTGTACACTTACGATTTCAGAGATGATTGGATTCGTCTTGAAACTTTTAAACGCTTGATCATAATCAACCCATCCTTTTTGCGACAACTTCAGGAGTACACTATCTAAAGTTTCTAGCTTAGGCAAGCACAATTCCAAATCCTCAAAAGTAATTGACGTGGCGGGTAATACGGCAAAAATAGATAAAACCTGTTTTTCTACTTTCGAAAGTTCGGATATGTCATACATCGTTTTGATGATGTCTTCCGGTTTTGCTTTTTGCAATTGGTAGTCGGCAGCTACTTTTGTACTTCGGCTAATGGCAAGGACTCCTTTTTCTTGTATATCTTCTAATAGTTTTTGCAAAGGATAATGATCTTTAAAATCTGTGTTAAATTCATTTAGGTTTTTAGCGAGCAATTCTATCACTAAAGTATTGTATCCGATGGCTACCAACAACTTATCTAATAACGCTTGCTCTTCCGCTTGGAAGGCCTTAAAATGATGCTTGAATAAATCGTTGGCTGATTCTTTATCTAAATGTTTTACGGGATAGGTTTCAAGATTTTCATAATGATCAATCCTCGAGGTGATTAAAATATCAATGTGATGAAATTGCCTTAATAGTTGAAAATTATCGTCCAAGTCGTTAATGTCATTTGCATTATCAATGACGAGCAATACTGGTCTTTTTAAGGCTGAGAGTTGTCGCAGAATCTCGTTTACTTGCTGCGTTGGTCCGAGGTGATCTGGAAAACTAATTTTTAGCGATAAGGCCAAAGAAATAACCGCCTCTTTGATTCCTTTTTCTGAGACTAACCAGATTAGATGTGCGTAATAGTTGGCATATTCAAAGTAGTATTGAGAAGCAATGGTTGTTTTGCCAATGCCGCCTTTCCCGTTTATCAACAACAATAAATTACTTTTCGTAGTTAATCGTTGATGGATATCTGCCGTACTATTCCCTCTACCGATAAATAGATTGGGAATGGCAGGAATAGCGCCGAGTGCTTTTGATATTTCTTGACCGCCATACTTAAAAGTAGTATTTATAAAAGTGGAACTATTAAACTGATTCTTGATATCTGACATTGCTAGTTAAAAGTTGTATGATTGAAGGTTCCATCGTTAAACTGGTTTTTAATCGTGGTACCTTTATTATCGACGTTCAACCCTGCGTTTGGTTCCTTATCATTACTTTCAAAATCACTCAAAAGTAATCGATCTAATTCTTTGTTGAACTGATTCCAGAGCTGATCAAAATTTGCGTAAGAAGCATAAAAATGTCCGAGAGCGTTGAGTTTATTTTTAAAAATGCGTAGGCTATCTTCCATCCCGGTTTCAATCGTTTTGAAATAAGTAAAGAGGAATGGCTTTTTTGTTTTTTGAAAAGCACCAAAAGCAGTTTCAAATTCTTCTTCGGTATACTTACCGACCTTACTGTACGCTAACAAAACAAATAAATCTACTGCCCGCACTTTTTTGTTGTACTCCTCCTGGGAACGAGTCGTCGACATTTTTGCAGAAAGGTCTTCCCAGATCTCTAGCTGAAGTCGAATATTTCTATTGACCCAAAGTTTGTTTTTCCGGCTGATTTCAATTTCAAACTTTTCTCGATCTGATTTCAACTCATTGGAAGAAGCTAAAAATATTTTTATTGTTTTCATCTTGTAAATTATTCGTATGCTTGGTGACTGGTCAAATGACAACCTAAGGTAAGATTTTTCGTGCAGACAGTTTCAATGCGAGTCCTTCTATTTTTACCAAAAAGAAAGTTGCAAACAAAACCCAAACATAAAAAATCATGTTATTTTTTGTGATTCTCTGATTTTTTTTTGTACATTGTTTTAGTGCTTCCAAGGAAGCTAAAGTTAAAACAAAAATAAAGCTATTACACTTCTTTCTTATGACTAAATCATAAGGCAAAATTTCATTTCAAATAATTACATGATACTTAGCTTCGTCATTGGTACGAAATTAAGTCAATTCCTATGACCTCATCTGGTCTTAGCCATAGAAGTTTCCTAATTGTAGTTTTGTTAAAAAAATCCGCTCGTTAAAAACAAAAATAAAGCTATTGCCTTTCTTTCTTACTAAAGAAGCGTAAGGATTTTATTTCAATAGCTATTGTCTGCTTAGATGCTGCCTTCGCCTTGCATCTAATGCAACTCCTATTGCCTAGTTACGACCTAGCAAAGGAGCTCCTAATTGTATTTTATTTTTTCACTTTTAAAACAATTAATATGAATCGATTTATTCTTTTTTTATTGCTACTAACGGCTGTTAGTTATAGTACAGATGTCACTGCCTGTATTGTATTACCACAAAACACCGTCAACGTTAGTGGACCAACGACCGTTTGTGCATCTTCCCCAACGGTATCTTACAACGTCGCTTATTCCACCTCTAACAATGACAGTGATTACTCAATGCTTTTATTTGTACAAGGTGGAACGGTAAGTAATTTTCAGCCCTATACTTCGGTAGGAGGCGTTCCATTAGGAGAAGGTTGCGTTCCTACACTTACGGCCTCTAACCCGAGTGATTGCACAATTGAAGATCTTTATCTCTTTTCCGTACCACCTGCTTGCCGAGGAGGCGTTTCATTTGATGTTACTTTTAGTAGTAATTGCGCCAGTCCGGGATTCGTAGAATGCGTATTGGGCGGAAGTTCTACAAATGTTTCTGATGACGTACAGATTTTCTTCAATCCCAATTGCCTAGTTACTCAAGTGCAAGATGGCGATCTGACGCAAATGGATCTTTCGGAAAAAACGACGAAGCTAACAGCGGTTCAAAACCGATCTGGAGCAGTTGAAACGGTGTTGAAGGAAAAGCAAACCGTGGAGCTTTTTCCAAATCCAACAATGGGTTCCGCAGCGGTTACGATCAAGTTGCCGACTACTCATGAAAATTACGAAGTAAGACTGACCGATGTCAATGGTAGACTAGTCTCACAGTATCAAAACGTAAATGCTGACCTGCTGATTCAGACCGATCAATTATCAAAAGGGCTGTATTTTGTACAAGTTACTGCGGATGGTTTTAGCGATACGCAAAAACTAGTTATAGAACAATAACCAAGCTACTTGTAATTGAAAAAATGGCGTATCCTGCTGGAAACTTTCAGTGGGATACGCTTTTAAATGAGTAATTTTATGCTTACAAATTTTTCTCCGCTTCGCTCCAGTTGGATCGGTGCGATTAGTACTGGAATTTTATTAGCGATCAGTTGGCCTCCGCTACCATTTGGCTTTTTATTATTATTTGCTTTCTTGCCTTTACTTTGGGCAGAGCAGGTCATTCTCGCGAACGCGTTAAAAACACGAACTTATTTTGGCGGTGTTTTCCTCGCCATGTTGATCTGGCACCTCGTGAGTTTACGCTGGTTGCTCAGTATGAGTTTGCTGGATGGAACTTTGGTAGCCATTATTGATAGCCTATTCATTGCTACGCTATTAATGATTCCGCATCGCTTAAAACGACAAGGAAAATATCAACTAGGTCATTTGGCTTTTATTGGTTTTTGGATGTCGTTGGAACTTCTTCATAGTTCTTGGGAATTATCTTTTCCCTTACTCTCTTTGGGCAATGGTTTAGGCATGTTTCCACAACTCATTCAATGGTACGAATGGACGGGCGCGATGGGCGGAAGTATTTGGATCTTAGCCGTTAATATTATTTTATTCGAAGGATTCAAAAAAAGGCTGTTGCCAAAAAGTACCGAGAAAAGGCTAAACCCAAAAACAGTCTCGCTCGCCTTATTGATCGTACTACCAATCCTTTGGTCTCTCGTTCGTTTTTATACCTATAAAGAAACGGGAAAGAAAGTTGAAGTCGTCGCCATTCATCCCAATGTAAATTGTCACCACGAAAAATACCAGTGGAGTGCCGCGCAATTACAAGCGCGATATCTATCCTGCACTTTTCAAAAGATCACCCAAAATACCGACTACGTACTTTGGCCGGAAAACGCCATTACCAATACGGAGTGGGTTTCTGGTTTAGACCAATTCTTACCCTTTCAACAACTCAAAGACTCTTTAAAGAATTTCCCCAAAGCCAAATTAATTACGGGCGGCATCAGCTATGAATTATTCAATCGCAAAAGCGCAAGAGAAGCGCTCCCTCCACGAGTCAGCTACTCCCCAGAATTAAAACAAGCCTACTTTACTTATAACGCGGCCTTCCAATTGGATCGAGAACAAGATCACATCGCGATGCGTAGTAAACAGCAATTGGTGCCGATTGAAGAAGTAATTCCTTACGTGAATTATCTAAGTTTTCTCCGTGGAATGTTTAGTTCTTTCGGTGGCTTCAACTTTTCTGCTGCTCAAAAAAACGAACACGTTTTTCGGGCTGCGGATGGTACTCAATCAACTGCCCTTATTTGCTACGAGTCTGCCTTTGGTGCAGCAACGGCGAAGTATGTGCAACGAGGCGCACAAATTATTTTTGTGTTACTCAACGAAGGTTGGTATCGCCACGAACAAGGCGCCAAGCAATTTTTAAACTTATCGGTGATTCGAGCGATCGAAACTCGTCGTTGTGTTGCGCGATCGTCTAATGATGGGATTAGTGGTTTTGTGAATCAGCGTGGAGAAGTGCTTCAGCAAGTTGGAGCTTATACGCCTACTGCGATTCGGCAGACCTTGCATCTTAATCGGTCGCTGACGCTTTATGTTTATTTTAAAGATATTTTGGCTTGGGTGATGGTGATTTTAGGGTTTGGGTTGGGCGTTTATAGTTTTAGTTTAGGCAGATCAAAACAAAAAAAATCCTGATAGCTGCGTAAGTTATAATGATCAATCTTAGTGCTTACGAAAGCATTCACCGTATCGTATTTTTTTTAATCGACCTTGTAGATCGTTCTATAATAGCCTTAGCAATATTTTACCTTCTAAACAGCTCTCCCCCCTTTAAGCAACGTCAATCAAAACGCCCTTTCGATAAATCACAAAATCCTCTTCTTTCGCGCCCCGCATGACTGCTGCGGTTCGACCAGAATCAAAAGCATCTTCAATGTCTAGGGAGCGATTTTCTGCTAATTGATAATAAAATCCACTACTAAATGCAATCGCTGCTTCGTCCTGAAGACCTACCGTTGTACCAATAACGTAGTCTACGTAGGCGGCAATCGTGGCTGCTTGCGTAAGAGTATAGCAAGCGTTTAGCAAAACAACTTCAATCTTGAATTTTTTCTTGAAAAATTTGAAAAGGGATTTCAGTCCGCTCGTAGGAATTAAGATTGCGCCGTTTTTATCATCATTTTGCACCGAAATTCCTGTGTGTTGTCCGTGCCCAGAGAAATGTAAAATGCTAGGTTGCTCTTGCTGGGTAAATTCTTTAAATTCGCTATCACTAACGGCTTTTCGTAAAATAATATTAAAAAATGCCTGCTCTTGCTGTAATTTCTGCGTGATAGTCGAATGCTCTTTATCTAAGTTAAGTTTAGTGGTAGTCGCAGGGTTTGCGGTAAGCATTAAGATTTTTAGCATTGCGGGTGAGCTTGGTTTTTTATGTGGTGGGGTAAAGTGCTTAGGCTTCTTTTCATTTTCATGACTTAACAAATTTAGCACATTATGAGTAATGATATTGCCTTCGATGTTCGCTTCTGAATTAGATAACAGCCCTAATCTTTTTTTGCGTTCGAGGTCTACTAAGCCTTTTTTTAAAAGGCTGATATCGTCTTTGAGTTGTTCTTGATGATTCGCTTGTGCCCAATTGAATATTTCTTCAATGGCTGCTCTTGTTTTGGCTCGACCAATAAAATCGCGTACAATCTCTTTTAGTTCTGCTAGGCTCATATCAACTTTTTTTTGTGCGGGTAAAAGATTGGTTTAAAGTTACAAAAACCATTTTTCACGGAAGTGCAAATATTACTTTTTATTT
>CALFBG010000359.1 GCA_937951685.1 uncultured Saprospiraceae bacterium
ATTTCCGTAGAGTCACAACCATTGAAGGCGACGTTTTGCTCCGCGTATTCTCCGGCGACCGTGGTCGGATTCCCAAAGATGAGGACTGTTTCTCCGGCACACGCGATCAAGGTAGTTCTGCTTTCAATTGTATCTAAAACCCTCAAATGAATGTAAGCCGTAGAGTCACAACTATTGCTTCCCTCAAAAACTTGCTGGTAATTACCCGCTAGATTCGTTGCTTGTCCAAAAATAAAAGTTGTTTCGTTTTCGCAAATCGTTAAGGTATCAAATGTAGCTACCGTATCTAATAAACTGAGGTGAACGACGTGTAGTGAATCACATCCATTTTGTCGCGTAAATGTTGCTGCGTAATCCCCCGCCGTAGTAACCGGATTGCCAAAGACTACAATAGTTTCTCCCTGACAAATCGTATCAAAAACTTCTACCATAATAGTGTCTAATACCGTAAGGTAAACAGAGTCAATTCTTATGCAACTTTGCGTTTGATCGATTTGTACAAAAATACCAGCGTCAAATTCGAAGTTTCCAAAAACATCAATAGAGTCCCCTTCACAAATCATTGGTGTGGTAATAGTAAAAACAGTATCGTTGGTTGTCAACAAGGTGATGTTATGCGTTGAATCACAAGCTAAGAAAGCATCGTAGGTTTCAGCATAATTGCCTGGCGTATTTACGGGAACGCCAAAGATCTCAACGGTTTCTCCTTGGCAAATTGATAAAGTATCGTAGGTGTTAATCGGATCAATGATCGTAATATTGATGCTATCTACACTGAAGCAACCTAAAGCATTGCTCGCTACCAAAACGTACTGCGTATCCATCACAGGTTTAATAAAAATGGTTCCACAAGTATCACAACTCAAGCCCATTTTGGGATACCAGTCGTATTGCGCAAATCCTGAAACGGAGAGGGCAACCGAATCACCCGCACAAATCATCGTATCCATTCCCAGATCAAAAATCGTGGTACTATCCACGGAGAAAATAACGGTATCGGATTGAATATTTCCACAAAAATCTTCCACTTCTACCCAATACTTACCTACTTCAAAAGCGGTAAAACTAGAATCAACCGATCCATCTTGCCAACGATAAGCCGAAAAGCCACTTCCTGCATCAAACTGGTAGATACCATTGCTGCAAACGATAACATCCGGACCAAGGTCTAAGGGTAAAGGACTAAATTCAATGCTAAAGCTATCTACATTATTGGTAAAATCACATTCAGGAATTTCCGTTACCGGAAAGTCATTCGCTAAATTATAAGGTCGCGGCAAAGAATTATCATCATTAATTACCACAAAAATATCTTCTCCAAAAACACCGGGAATCGTGAAGACTTTGGTGATACAACTATCTGGCGGTAGAACCGTTCCGAGTGCTACTTCCGCAAAGTCGGTGGCGTTGGTGGTTTGCGGATTTCCTTGGTAAAAACTAATTGGCGTTTCGTTAGAAAGTACTTGATCACCGAGGTTGCAGATTTCTACCCGAATCCCAATATCTAATTGTTCACAATACAAAGAGTCTACCCTCACGACAGCATCTGCCACGGGAAAAGCAGGATCAGAATATTGTGCTAAGAAAGTATTCATGACGATGCTATCGCCTACCCAAGCGTGTATTTGTTGCCGACGTGGAATACTTAGATCGTCATTGATATTGACGTTGAAATAACTCTGTTGGTTCCAGATCTTTCGGGAAGGCGCCCAAGGTCCCAAAGCGGAACCATATACTTTTACTTGATTATCACAACTACATAGGATTTCTGATTCTCCATCGGCATCGACATCCACCACAATCGGATACTCTGTTCCCGTCCCAGAGCCGCAAGGGACAGAAGTGATTACATTTCCCGTAGTACCATCTAAAATTCTCAGCGTAGTCTGATCTCGATATAAAACTTCGTTGGTTCCATCTGCTTGAAAATCGAATAAAGTAGCGCCAGTTTGTCCAGAATTATCCGTAGAGCTAATCAACCATTTTACCGTATAATCATCCGTGGCACTAAACTCTAAACAACGAAATTCGTTCGCGGAACTAAAGCCAATCTCCGGTTCGCCATCGTTATCAAAATCACCGAGGATCGTTTGCGCCGTTGTACCTTGACAGCAGTTGGAAGGTTGTGCTAAAAATTCGTAGCCGAATCCTAATTGAGAAGGCGTTTGTAAATCCCACGCATAGATAATTCCCATATTTCCATCTCGCGCACTCACGACAGCATCGAGGTCTCCATCTTTATCCATATCGGCAATACTAACTAAACCATCCGGCGTACTCGAATTACCGATTTCTACGACGATGGTCATTTGACCCGTGACGACATTGACGGCAATTACTTGATCGCCCGCAACGAGTTCTTTTCCTTGGCAATCGGTGCAAAAATTATCCGGAAGGACGTCTACAGCAATCGGCGCAAAGTTAGAAATACCAGTACTCAAACTAGTAATTTGTCGACCTTCGTTCATGATCGGTCCACCTTCTACGATAAACGCTCCCGTCAGGGCGTTGAAAATTTGATTACCGATATAAACTTCGGGAATACCATCTTCGTTGAAATCGGTAAGTGCCGGAGTCGACCATTCGTAACGTGGTTCATAACCATATTCCGTATCTGAAATCCATTTTTGTGTTCCATCGTGTTCGTAGCAAATTAAGCGCATACGATTTGCAAAGCCATTATCTTCGTAGGAGGTATTGATAATTATTTCACCAAATCCATCCAAATCTACATCGCCAATGGTAATGTGAGAATTGCTATAACGCATATACGGCGTAGTAATGGTATATTTCAAATCCCCCGTCACGCCATCAATAATTTGAATGTCTTTGTTGTAGCCAATTCCGCTACCGTGTGGTCCTTGCTTTCCGATTACTTCTGGTATACCATCTTGGTCAATATCTGCAACTAAAGGAACATTATAAGAATGCCAGTTACTTTGGCTGTTCCATTCTAATTCGAGGGCTAAATCCGTGGAAGGCGTATTGTATTCACAATCAATGGGACAAGGATTATAATAATTGTTTTCACAAGCTAGTGCGCCGCAACAATCCGAATCAAAACAATCAATTAGTCCATCGCCATCATCGTCAATCCCATTATCACAAATTTCAGTGCAAGGACAAGCATCGTCTTCGCAGTCGGTTAAGCCATTGCCATCATCGTCGATACCGTTACCGCAGATTTCTTGAGCACAAGCAATCTCACAAATTTCGGTAACTTCATAATGATTAATATTTTTTTCAGCACTTTCGTCCGTTACAATATAGCTTACATCTTCGCTGTCAAATGTAGCGCTAGACATAGTTAGACCAAAAGTAGTATTGATTGGATCAAAAGGTAAAGTCTTACAAGAAGTCAACGCTGTATCTAATACTGCTATCCAAGGCTCATTATTGCTAGTTGTGATACTTTCTCTATCAAAATTAATGCAGACTATTCTATCTGGTATTGTATTCGTGTGGGTAATACGAGAAAGACTACCAAAACTGGAGAGTGCAATATCACCAACTCTTTTTGCCCATTTAAAGTTACCGTTAAGATCAAATTTAAACACTCGATAAGAAGCAACTCCATTAATTGTTGAATAGCCACTTGTATATAGATCTCCAGCTTTGTCGATAACCATTCCAGTGTGAGCAGAATTTTCTGAACTTTGATAATGGTGCTGCCAAACTAGGTTTCCGTTAGCATCAAAACGCATTAATATCGGTTCCCATTTAAATGGTTCTATTCTCAGGATGCCTGACACTACTAGACCTTCGTCTTCTAATAACAGCATTTGACTACTAATAATTCCTGCATAACTGGTATTGGTAGTGGTGTAACGAATCGTATTAAGAATATTTCCACTTTCATTTACCGTAGACACAAAAAAGTCTCCATCAAGCGAGGAGGCATAACCAAGCATTTTGAAACCACCTCCGGGCAAAGCGACGATGTCTGTAACTCGCTCATCTCCATCTTTATAAAAATCTTTTGCCCAAAGAATATTTCCATTTCCATCTATCTTTAAAATCGACATATCAAATGTCATTCCTCCTGTAGATCGCAAATACTTCAGTAAATAACTTTCTCCTAATGGGTCATCTACCGTAGCTATCATTTCCCCGAACAAAAGCGTTCCAGTGCGGTCGTAAGATTTTCCCCAGATCAAATTTCCATCATAGTCAACCTTCGATATGTACTGTTGATCGTTGTTCGAACTAGATCGTCTTCGTCCGTGTAGCATCAAATTTCCATCTGTACTGTTGATCACAGACCGTAGCTGAGTACCTTGTACGTAACCTTTAACCCAAGTAATATCTCCACAGCCATCCAGTTTTGCCAGTACAGGCCTCATGCTATCAATACTGGCATAAGAATCCTGACCTACTGCGTAGAAAGCATTTTGATTAATGTCGTATAATATCCCATTAAAATAATTGTTTAAAGGGTTTTTATAAAACCTATAAAAGTTTAAATCCCCTGCATCCATTGGATCGACAACTTGAATAAATTGACATTTTGTTGGCGAGCAAGAAGCACCAATAGCTTTCAGACAAACTTCGTAGGTTCCAGTAGCTGGAAAATCAACACTATAGTTAATGGTATTCCCCTGTAAAACACCATCTATGAACCATTGATAGCTACTTGCATTTACACTAGCATTGGTAAAGTTAATATCTTGGTTGACCAAGATAATTGTATTCGAACTAGAAAAGTTGGCAATGGTAGGACACACTACTTCGATATCAATTTCAAAACTAGCCGTACAATTCGGGTCAGCATTATTTGCAATCAAGGTAATGGTATAAGTTCCTTCCGCCGTAAAATTATAGCTAGGATTAATTACTGTAGAAAAATCACTACCCTCTATCTGCCAAGTATAAGTAGTAGCATTGATGGAGTTGTTGGTAAAATTGACCGTTGCCCCCACGGATACGGTTGTAGCACTCGCAGTAAAGTCTGCATTAATGGGAATAGTACAAGGATCATTACAAGCCGTACTATTAAGCAGACTTGCTCTAGTCGTAGTAACGAAAAAGCTCATCCGATCTGCTTGTCCTTGGGTGAAGGCAGAATAACAATCGGGGTCTCCATAGTCCATGTAATTGATAAACATATCGGCTTGGTCAGTCGCAAATCCAGAATCGGTATCCGTTGTGCAACTATTGATCGTGCCATTGCAAGGAACGGGCGCCGTTGACTGATCGGGCGGTGTATCGCAAACACGGTCTCCATCCTGCAAACAATCGTTATTGCCACAACCGCCTTGAAAAGTATGGTAAACACCTAAGTAATGTCCCATTTCGTGGGTAATAACCGAAGACCTTCCCGGTGTACTTCCAAACCAATCCGCTTCCATCATGATCCCATCGACATCCGTTCCGTGCGAACTTGGAAAGTAAGCGTAACCAACTACCCCACAGCCAGAACTATTACTACAAATTTGTTTGACCAACCAGATATTAATGTAAGCCGTAGGATCCCAACGATTGATATTTTTGACGGTAAGGTCATCGACATCTTTATTCATTTCCGTGAAAGGACTAACATCGCGCGTGATGCCCGTTGTTGCACTGCCATTAGGATCTTTTTTTGCCAAACAAAAAGCGATTTGCGTGTTTACGCCCGTTGCAGGATTGTAATAACCTACATTCTCGAACGCTGCGTTTAGATCTGCAATTCCTTGTTCGACCGTTGCGTCTGAAATATTTTCGGAGCCATTATTATGAATAATATGTACGACTACGGGAAGTTCATAATCTGCCACAAAAGGCAACATCGCCTGATTTTGAGAAGATAGGTAGTTGTAGATTTGTTGTTCTAATTGATGGTGCTTTTCTTGATAAGCAGGATTGAGAAGCTGCTGTTGATGTAATTCATCCGTACCACAAGAGAAATGAGTTGTAGCTGAGCCCGTTGCAGGAGTTTGAGCGAAAGAACGAAAACTCTCAAAGTAGAGGTTGGCAAATAATAGCACGCCAGTGAGGAGGCCTAATTGTTTGATATTCATAGCTAAATGGTATCTAATGAACCATAAATTTAGCGATAAATAAGCTTTTCTTCGTTACGATGGGGCAAAAAAATAGCCACTCTTTATATAAAACAAAGTAGTGGCTCTCCTTACCCCAAAAGAATCTTTACTGTAAAGATGCATTTACACATTCCTTTTAATCAGGATAACACATAGGATCATGAGGTAATCAATCCTGAGGTGTAAAGTACCAATACAAATCAAATGATTTATTCAATTTTGTCTTCGTACGTAAAGCAATATAATAGATGTAAAACAGTGACAAGTTAATTTTCCCCTAAGGCTACCAATTCTGTTTAGAATTGGTAGCTCGGAGAGGACTTTGCAGTTCTTAAATTCTTTCCAGCACTTGCCAAAAAAGGCAATTTTTTGGTTTGTTTATTAGTTGTGTTAATTGTTTTAACCGAGCTAAACTGGAAATTGATTAATAGGCCTTTTTTATTAATTCATAAATCTAAGTGATCCGCTGCTATATTCACTTAACATAGTCGCGAGGTATCAAAATTTAAATCTGCAAAGTATTATCTTTGTGCTTAGTTGAGTTTTTTGAATTCATATTTAATAAACTCAAAAAGATCCTTCTACTAAGCGATTAATTTACAAGATGACTAGCAAACTTCTTTACTAGTACTAATTACTATATAGCAATTTTATGCCAACTTTACAATCTTATGATTTCCAGCTAATTACCTAAAAATAGATTTCATCTTATTTCCCAATTTGGGACTATAATCCTAAAAACGGAAATCATATTATTTTTTATCCGTTACGATAATTTACATTTTCACGCCAAAACACATTGCAAAAAGACTGGGTGCTCGCCACTTTTCCACCGCTACCGACGATAGATACACTGGAATGATTTATATCCAAAAATTATTAAAAAAATAATCGACTTCAAGGAACTAATTGATCCTTAAGATCGTAATACTACTTTCTTAAAAACGACGGAGTTTCAAGGATGACTTGAATCCCTTCATTTCTCTTGGAACCTAAATACTAATTCATTAACAAAACGATCAAAACAATTAAAAACTTTAAATTATGGAATTATTCGTAGCGGTACTCGCTTCCCTCTTTTCGGTGGTAAATCCATTGGGTGCAGTTCCCGTTTTTCTGGCCATGACGCCAGATTATGACAAAGTTGAACGAAGCAGAACGGCTTTTCAAACTAGTCTTTATGTAATTATGATTCTCATTAGTTTCTTCTTAGGAGGAGCTTATATTCTGAGCTTTTTTGGAATTAGCTTGAACGCCATGCGCATTGCGGGAGGAATGGTTATTCTTAGTTCGGGCTATGCCTTACTCAACGGTAAATTTGCGGAGAGTCGTGCCATTAATAAGCAAGTGAAAGCAGAAGCTTTAGTTAAAGAAGATATTTCCTTTGCGCCAATGGCCATGCCAATGCTTTCGGGGCCCGGTTCGATTTCACTCTTAATTAGTTTGAACGCTGCGAACCCTACTTGGCAAGACCAACTTTTGATTACAGGCGTAATCATCGTGACTGGTATTATCATTTATTTCATTTTAAATCTCTCTCCTTTATTGTTTCGAGTGCTTGGAGTTGCTGGTTTAAAAGCGATCTCTAGAATTATGGGCTTTATCGTAATGGCCATTGGTATTCAATACGCCATCACGGGCGTTGTTGCTCTGGTGAAGACATTACTGTAAGGTCTATTTTTACAGATAAACACGAGGGTGAAATTGGAGGAAGATTAGCGTAATACAATGTAATAGGTTACGGTTTATTTAAAAACTTGCAAAAAAAATGGCTACACTTTTCCAAGTGTAGCCATTCTAGTATCAAGTCTAAGTTTTTAAAAGTGCTTTACTTTTGCAAAACTTTTTTTCTATTATCGCATTAAAGTCACATCTCCTTTGTAAAGAATCTCTCTTCCGTCGATGAATTTCACACTGGCAATGTAAACATAAACTCCAGGGTTTAGTTTTTTATTGTTCAACGTTCCATCCCAACCAAGAGCAGGATTATTTGCCTGGAAATTCTCTAACTGGTAAACTACCTCACCCCATCGGTCAAAGACTCGGAAGTATTGTACTTCTTCGACTCCCGCACCTGTGTAGATTTGGAATAAATCGTTAGGACCATTTCCATCTGGAGAAAATGCGTTTGGAACATAAACTAAACGTTCTTTCTCTAATCTTACATTGATCTGATCCGTTGCGATACAACCATTCTCGTCAATAATCGTCACACCATAATTACCCGATTCTAACGGACTAAAAGCTTGCTGTGGCAAGTCTATGAATAATGTATCTACTAATGGTGTCCAAAGTAAAGTATCCACTCGATTAGGTTCACTAATAAACGCGTCTAAGCGAACTTCATCTCCTAAACCAATTACAATATCATCACCTAAGTCTACCGTAAATTCAGCAGGCTCTGTAATTGAAATTTCTTGGTTAAATTCACAACCATTTGCATCTTGAATCACGATGTCATAATTCCCAGCAGGAATATTACTTAAGAAACTCACTGGAGTGAAATTCTCACCATCATCAAAAGAATATAAGTATGGCGCTGAACCACCAGAAACAGAGTCAATTAAAATTACACCGTTTTGATCTCCGTAACAATCGGGGTTAGTCAATTCAATTCTTTCAATATTTGGAATATCATCATCCGCTAAAACTTCTACGTCATTCGAACTCGTACAACCATTTTCAGTATTTGTAACGACAATGGTATACATTCCAGCATCATCTACGCTAGGACTTAAAGTCGTAGCTCCCGCAGTGACATTAGGACCAGTCCATTCGTAGCTAAAGTTAGCCCCTTGTGAAGAACCAGAACCATCGAGATCAACGCTAGTAACGATACAATCTAAGTTGTCTGTTACTTGTGCATCTGCTATTGGAGGAGTAATATCCTGAGGGACAACCATTGTTGCCGTCTGAGTACAACCGTTATCAGTATTTGTTACAACTAAAGTATAACTTGTAGCCACACTTACATCTGGATTTAAAGTTGTATTTCCTGTAATACCACCACCCGTCCACGCGTACGTGAAATTAGCTCCTTGCGAAGATCCACTTGCATCCAAAGGAACAGTGGTCACTGCACAAGTTAACGTTGCTGGTTGAGCGATTACTGCAATCGGTAAATTCGCATCTTGCGTAACCGTTGCCGTTGCCGTATTGGTACATCCATTAGGTCCTGTTACCGTAAGTACATAATCGTTACCTGGAACAGAAACGGTTGGATTTTGTTGATTCATATTTGCCATTGTAATACCAGGTCCAGTCCAAGAATAGCTTGCACCTTGTGTTACAGATGATCCTGCTAATTGAACAGAAGGATTATCGCAGTCAATCACCCCACCGGCAGCAGTTGCCGTTGGTGGATCAAAATCACCAATTACGTCTACGATATCCGTTCCACTACAACCGTTGGTAGTATTCAAGACGATCAAAGTATAACTTCCTACTGCGTCAACTACTGGGCTTTGATCATTCTCATTTGCAGCAGTAATACCAGGACCACTCCAAGTGTAAGTGATATTTCCACCCGTTTGAGAACCAGAACCATCTAAAGTAACAGAAGAAATATTACAATCTAAAGTTTGATCAGGACCAGCACTCGCCGTTGGTACACCAGCATCTTGAGAAACATTGACATCATCCGTAGCAGTACAGCCGTTCGTTGTATTTGTTACGAGTAAAGTGTAAAGACCAGAGACACTAACCTGAGGACTCAGTTCATTCGCATTACCCGCTGTGATACCAGGACCACTCCAAGTGTAAGTAATATTTACACCAGACTGAGAACCAGAACCATTTAAAGTAACATCCGTCAATGCACAACTCAATACGACATCTCCACCAGCATCAGCCGTTGGGGTAGCAATATCTTGTGTAACCATGACTTGATCAATTGCACTACATCCGTTAGCAGTATTAAATACCGCAACGACGTACATTCCAGGTTGATCAACAACTGGGCTTTGATCATTTTGATTCGCTGCAGTAATTCCAGGACCACTCCAGTTGTAAGTAATATCCGTTCCGGTAGAAGAACCAGAACCATCTAAAGTAACCGTAGTAACCAAACAAGTCAACTCTTGATCAGCACCAGCAGAGGCCGTTGGATCAACAGTATCTTCGATAATAATCACTTCGTCAACATCTGTACAACCATTAGTTGTATTGGTAACCGTTACGCTATAAGTACCTGGTAAACTAATTTCTGGGTTTTGTACCGCTTCATTTGTCATGTCGATACTAGGTCCAGTCCATAAGTATTCAATATCTGCCCCAGTGCTTGAGCCACTACCATCAAGGATTAAGCTACTCACTGCACAAGTCAAGGTGCTATCTTGTCCCGCAGAAGCCACTGGCGTATTTGAATCCAGTAAAACATCAACATCGTCTGTTGCCGTACAGCCACTCGTTGTATTGGTCACTAATAAAGTATACATACCTGCTTCTGTAACCGTTGGGCTTTGGTCATTCATGTTCGTGCCATCAATCCCCGGTCCAGTCCAGCTATAACTGAAATTTGCACCAGTATCAGAACCGCTACCGTCAATCACCACACTTGGTACCGTACAACTTAAAATTGAATTAGATACTGCAGCTGCAACTGGCGGAGTGATATCTAAAATGACATCAACATTATCCGTAGCACTACAGCCATTGTTCGTATCGGTAATCACCAAAGTATAAGTACCCGGCGTAGAAACGGTTGGTGCTTGAGCATTAATATTAGTCGCATCAATACCAGGACCACTCCATTCAAATTGAATATTCATACCATTATCAGAACCGCTCCCATCAATAGTTACGGTACTAACTAAACAGTTGATCGTTTGATCTGCACCAGCATTAATGCTAGGTACACCTGCATCTACGGTCACGTCAACATCGTCCGTTGTAGAACAACCCGTTGTTTCGTTAATCGTAGTTAAAGTATAAGTACCCGGTACACTAACGGTGGGGCTTTGTGTATTTTCATTAGAAGCATCAATACCAGGCCCCGTCCAGAGGTAGCTAATATTTGGACCACTATCTGCACCACTACCATCTAGCATTACATTCGTAGTTCCACAAGTAATAACTTGATCTGCCCCCGCAACTGAGTTCGCAGCGGTTAAATCCTCGGTAACAACAACGTCATCCGTTGCCGTACAGTTGTTGATTGTATTCTCAATAGATAAGGTGTAATTTCCAGGGACAGCAACGACAGGGTTAATCATATTCATATTACCCGCATTGATACCAGGACCGCTCCAAGTATAAACAAAGTTAGCACCGCCAACAGAAGCACTACCATCTAAAGTTACCGTCGTAGAATCACAATTCAGAATTCTATCTGGTCCCGCAGCTACGATCGGTAAAGTAACATCTTCGGTGATAATCACTTCGTCCATTTCAACACAGCCATTTGTTACGTTCTCAACCGAGATGGTATAAGTACCTGGTAAAGAGATCGAAGGATTTTGATCATTCATATTACCAGCGTTAATACCAGGTCCAGTCCACGTATAAGTAAAATCAAGACCGACACTAGAACCACTTCCATCTAATACGATAGTAGTAACCAAACAAGTTAAAAGAGAATCTGGTCCAGCACTCGCTACTGGTACACCAGCATCTAATGTCACTTCTACTTCGTCCATTGCCGTACAACCCGTTGCCGTATTTGTTACGGTAAGATTATAAGTACCCGGCATCATGACAGAAGGACTTTGATCATTTTCATTCGTCGCATCAATACTAGGTCCAGTCCAGAGATAGTCGAAGTTAGCTCCCGTAGAAGATCCACTACCGTCTAAAGTTACACTCGTGACGACACAAGTAAGTACTAAGTCCGCACCAGCAGAAGCCGTAGGCGGTGTAATATCTTGAGTAACGTCTACATCATCCGTTGAAGTACAACCATTAGAAGCATCCGAAACAACTAATACATAGTTACCAGGAACGTTTACCGTTGGACTTTGATCGTTCTCATTAGAAGCATCAATGCCCGGTCCTGTCCATAAGTAAGTAATAAATAAACCCGTAGCAGAACCACTACCATCTAAAGTTACACTCGTAACATTACAAGTTAATGCTGCATCCGCGCCCGCACTTACTGCAGGTAAGTTTACATTTAAAGTAACCTCTACATCATCCGTTGCTGTACAACCATTTGTAGCATTCGTTACCAATAAAGTATAAATTCCGGCGGCACACACAGTTGGGCTTTGATCATTTTCATTCGTCGCATCAATGCCTGGTCCCGTCCATAAGTAAGTCATCCCATTATCAGAAGCACTACCATCTAAGGTCACACAAGTATTGATACAATCAATAATCATATCTCCTCCCGCAGCAGCGATTGGTGCCGTAACGTCTTCTGTTACCATTACATCATCCGTTGCCGTACAACCATTCGTTGGGTTAGTAACTAATAAGGTATAGTTTCCTGGCGCGCAAACGCTAGGGCTTTGATCGTTCTCATTCGTGGCATCAATGCCCGGTCCTGTCCATAAGTAAGTCATCCCCGCATCTGATGCACTACCGTCTAAAGTAACACAAGTTACTGCACAGGTGACAACCATATCCAAACCAGCGCTTGCTGTAGGAGCAGTAATATCTTCAAAAACTTCTACATCATCCGTAGTACTACATCCGTTGGTTGGGTTAAAAACAGTGATGGTATAAATACCCGCAACTGTTACCGTTGGACTTTGATCGTTTTCATTCGTCGCGTCAATGCCCGGTCCAACCCAAGTATAAGTCAAACCACCAGTAGAGCCGCTACCATCTAAAGTCACACTCGTTACGGCACAAGTTAAAGTCATATCCGCACCGGCACTCGCCGCTGGGGCTGTAATATCTTCAAGGACTTCTACATTATCCGTAGCGCTACATCCATTAGCTGAGTTAAAAACAGTAATGGTATATGTCCCCGGAGCGGTTACCGTTGGGCTTTGATCGTTTTCATTCGTCGCATCAATTCCTGGTCCCGTCCAAGTGTAAGTCAAACCGCCAGTAGAACCGCTACCATCTAAAGTCACGCTCGTTACGGCACAAGTCAAAGTCATATCGGCACCGGCACTCGCCGTTGGCAAGTTAGCATCTTCGGTGACTTCTACATCATCCGTAGCGGTACAACCGTTCGTTGCATTTGTAACTGTAATGGTATAATTACCTGCAACACAAACCGTCGGACTTTGATCGTTTTCGTTCGTCGCATCAATCCCCGGTCCATCCCATAAGTACGTGATGCCTGCTCCACTATCCGAACCACTGCCATCTAGGGTTACGCAAGGATCCGTACAAGTTAATTCCATATCTGCTCCGGCGCTAGCCGTTGGAGGAGTAGTATCTTCATCAACATCTACGTCATCTACTTCCGTACAACCCGTCGCGACAATTGTTACCGTAAGGCTATAGTTACCTGGGGCACATACATTAGGATTCTGATCATTTTCATTAGAAGCATCAATACCCGGTCCAGACCATAAGTAAGTGATACCTACTCCACTATCCGAACCACTACCATCTAAGGTTACGCAAGGATCCGTACAAGTGATTGTCATATCTGCACCGGCGCTAGCCACTGGTAGGTTAGCATCAAGATCAACATCTACGTCATCTGTAGCAGAACATCCCGTAGCAGCATTTGTAACTACTAAAACGTAGTTTCCAGGAGTAGTTACCGTTGGACTTTGATCGTTTTCGTTCGTCGCATCAATCCCCGGTCCTGTCCATAAGTAAGTTAAGCCAGCAGTAGAACCACTACCATCTAAGGTCACACTTGTGACCGTACAAGTAATTGTCATATCTGCACCGGCACTCGCCGTTGGCAAAGTTGTATTTGCCGTTACCGTCACATTATCCGTAGCAGAACAGCCCGTAGCGGTATTTGCTACCGTTAAAGTATAGTTTCCATCTACACAAACGATTGGATTTTGGTCATTCTCATTCGTTGCATCAATGCCCGGTCCCGTCCAAGTATAAGTAATATCTGCACCACTATCTGAACCACTACCATCTAAGGTTACGCAAGGATCCGTACAAGTGATTGTCATATCTGCACCGGCAGATGCAACTGGATTATTATTATTCAGAATGACATCAACCGCATCGGTCGCCGTACATCCATTATTTGTATTATTAACAACTAAGCTGTAAGTTCCCGCAACACAAACATTTGGGCTTTGATCATTCTCATTCGTCGCATCAATCCCAGGTCCTGTCCAAGTATAAGTAATACCTGCACCACTATCTGAGCCACTACCATCTAAGGTCACACAAGTAACCAAACAAGTAATGTCCATATCTGCCCCGGCAGAAGCCGTAGGGAAACCTGCATCCTGAGTAACCTCTACGTCATCCGTAGCGCTACATCCATTAACAGGGTCAGTTACCGTAATTGTATAAATACCAGAAACAACAACTGATGGACTTTGGTCATTTTCATTAGAAGCATCAATTCCTGGACCAGACCATAAGTAAGTCATGCCCGCAGTAGAACCGCTGCCATCTAAAGTTACACTTCCTGAAACACAAGTTAAGACCATGTCTGGTCCAGCAGAAGCGGTAGGTACGGTTATATTTTCGTCTACGATCACATCATCAGTAGCAGTACACCCTGTTGCTACTTCCGTAACAGTGATGGTATAAGTACCCGGAGTGCAGACGGTCGGACTTTGATCGTTTTCGTTCGTTGCATCGATTCCTGGGCCAGACCATAAATAAGTCAAACCCGCAGTAGAAGCACTACCATCTAAAGTAACACAAGCATTGATACAATTAATTGTCATATCAGCTCCAGCAGATGCCGTAGGTAAGGTAGCATTAAGCGTAACGTCAACCATATCGGTAGCGGTACAACCATTTGCTGCGTTTGTTACAGTGATCGTATAAGTACCCGCGGTACAAACGTTTGGACTTTGATCGTTTTCATTCGTCGCATCAATACCTGGACCAGACCATAAATAAGTTAACCCAGCAGTAGATGCGCTACCGTCTAGCGTCACACAAGTTGTCGTACAATTGATTTCCATATCGGCTCCCGCAGATGCCGTAGGTACGCCTGCATCTTGGGTGACTTCAACGTCATCCGTAGCGGTACATCCATTACTACTATCCGTTACGGTAATAGAATAAATTCCGGTCATACACACATTAGGACTTTGATCGTTTTCGTTGGTCGCATCAATTCCTGGACCAGACCATAAATAACTGATCGTTCCTCCGGTAGCAGAACCACTTCCGTCTAAAGTAACACAAGTAGCAAGACAAGTTAAGACCATATCTGCTCCAGCAGCGGCAACTGGGTTAGTAACATTGCTCGTTACGTCAACCATATCGGTAGAAATACATCCATTAGAAGTATCCGTTACAGTGATCGTATAAGTACCTGCTGCACAAACAGTAGGACTTTGGTCATTTATATTGGTGGCATCAATTCCTGGACCACCCCAAGTATAAGTAAAATTAGCCGCTGCGGAAGATCCACTACCATCTAAAGTAACACAGGTCGTATTACAATTGATTTCCATATCAGGTCCTGCGGATGCGGTAGGACCAGCATCAAACATAACATCAATCTGAAAAGGTTGAGATTCGCAAGGCGGTTTGTTAAAAATTGTTCCTTCAATATCAAAAGTAGAAGCAGGTGTACTGACCGTCAAAGTATACGTTCCCGGCAGAGAAACAGTTGGACTTTGATCATTTTCGTTTGTAAAGTCAATCCCTGGACCTGTCCAGAAGTAAGTTACAACGTCTGGCCAAGTTGATGATCCTAAAAGCTGAACAGTTCCTTGCGAACAGTTAAAAGGAGCAGCAGCAGCAAAAGCCACAGGATCTTCTACGGTTAAATTTAATCGTACGGTACTATCACAACCTTGAAAGGTAAATAGACCGACACTACTATTATATTCATAAGATCCTTCCATCGTATGAGGAATACCGGCAACAAACCAAGTATCACCAGCACAAATGGTAGGATAAATATCAACTTCAACATTAGGGTTTTCCGTAACGACTAAGGTTACAGTACTATCACAACCTTGCCAAGACGTAAAAGTAATTGAGTTTGATCCATCCGTATAAGTCATTCCGTCACCGGGAAAAATATAACCTGGTTCGTTTTCGCAATATTCCCCGGCAGGAGGATCAATTCCGATAATTGGATCAGTGGTTACATTAATACATTCTTGTGAAGCCGTAAAGCAATCGTTTGAGACGGTCACACAAACGGTTCCTCCATTGGCACTTCCACTCCAATCGACGTTGACAGTAGGCGTTCCTTGACCTGCGGCAATTACTCCACCACTACCGGCAGGTAAAATTTCCCAAGTGTAAGTTACGGCACCACTAACGGCAGGAACAGAATACGTAAAGCCGGTTCCGTTTGGACCAGTTGCGTTTGGACAGATACTTGTAGTTCCTACTGGACTAGGTGTAGTTGGTTGCGGAACATCCGTAGAGCCATTTGTGACTTCAACGGAATAATCACAAACATCTCCTGCACATCCATCAATAAAGATGTAGTAGGTTTGTCCGATCACATAATTGGTATTCGTTAAGGTAAAAGCGTTCGTTGTACAATTTGACTGACAAGCTAATGAATTGGAAAAAGTACAGTCAGAGTAAATCCCCGCTTGAATTCCCTGAAAGGGATTTCCACCAGGATTTGGTACTCCGTTACAGTTTGAAGGTGTAAGTTGGATAGAAATTGTAGTAGATCCAGCAATAAAGGCAAACCATTCAATATTATTAGGTACACCAGTACCGTTACAAAGAGGATTTGGCCCTATGCCGTTGGAGTTGGGTTCTAAAGTCGCACAATAACCATCAAGACCTTGGCAGGTAATTCCTGCGGCTTGGCAGGTAGTTACTCCTGGCGGAATGTCGCATGGCTGTGCGTTTAAAAACCCAATCGTAGTAATTGCTACTACAATGATAGATAGTATTCGTCTTATCATAATAAGGGGCAGTTTAAGAGTTAAACAATAAAATTTGGCTATTTACATAAAGTGTAAATATAAAATTATTTTTCTTCTCAAGCACCAAATTTAATATCTAACATTGAGTGTACATTCGGTTTTTTATTTTATTCTCTTAAACAATACCCTGATCTCGGTATTTTCAATCTAATACAATTTTATCATATATATTTTATTATAAAAATAACTAATTGAAAAACAGCTATTCAAGTTGGGTTTACAAGTGATTTTTCTTTAATTTTCGTCATTTTTAAAGCAAAAAAGCAGTACTAAACAGCTCTTTTTTAGAAGTCTATGCGAGTATTTTTTTTTCTAAAAAAGCCTATCTTTTTACTGTTTTTTTCGTAAAAAAAAGCGTTTTTTCTCTGTTTAAGGACTGCTGATCAAGCTAAAAAAACAAACAAAGTCCTCCTCTTCTAGTAGCCCATTTTCAACTAAACACGGTTTCTATGCTACTGTTTTCAGGATATTCATTCCGTTTATTTACCAATAAAAAAGCTGCTTTCTCCAACTAAGGAAAAAGCAGCTTTAAGACCATTTTAGCACGCAAAGAGCGAAATAATGGATTAGCGCATCAAAGTAACATCTCCTCGGAATAACTCTGTTTTGCCGTCCTCAAAAATGATTTCAAGGTAATAAACGTATACTCCAGTATTTAATTTTTTATTATTTACAATCCCATTCCAGCCATATCGCTCATCTCCCGGTTGGAAATTTTCGGCTTGATAAACCTTATCTCCCCAGCGGTTAAAAATGCTCAGATTCTTCACTTCAACGATGCCAACACCACCATAAACCATGAATAAGTCATTACTTCCATCTCCATTAGGCGAGAATGCCGTAGGGATAAAAACAGGTCGTTCTTTATTCAAATTCACCCAAACCTGATCCGTATCAACACAAGCTTTCTCCGTAACTACCGTGATTTTATACGGTGTTGAACTAATTGGTTTGACGAAAGGCGTTAAACAGTCTGTACAGGAAAGCGTCCCAATAGTTTCCCAATAAAAAGTATCTACTACTTGATTTACGAAAGCTTGCAACTGCACGCTATCCCCTAATTGTAAATTAATAGTCTCTCCTAGTTCAACGATGAGTTCTAAGGGTTCTTCAACCATAATGGTTTCTTCCCATTGGCAGCCTGCCGCGTCAATTACACCTGCGGTATAACTCCCTCCAGCTAGTCCAAAAAATCCGTCATTCGTACTGCTTGTATTGTCTAAAGTATAGCTATATCCTCCAATTCCACCATTCACATTAGTGATCAGAATAGAGCCATCTTCATCGCCATAACAACTTACACCTTGAGCTTCCAAACTAGCACTCAAGGCATCTGGTTCACTCAAGAAAATAGAATCAACCGACGTACAATTATTGCCATCCGTCATCGTAACGTAGTACCAAGCGGTGGTTAAATTATTATTGACTGTCCCGCTCGCGCCATTACTCCAGAGAAATTCGAAAGGAGCCTGACCATTAACGTTACTAACCGTCAGCGTACCATCATTTTCTCCATTACAACTAATCAATTCTGCAATCGTGATATTAGGTTTGATATCAGGTGTACAATTACAATACTCTGTACTGGTCAGGAAAGTGGTATCACAGCCCGTACCATCAAAAACCATGAAATTGTAGGTTGATCCAGTAGGATATTCGTTACTCACAAAACTACTTCCCGTCAAGGTTCCCGCATCTCCATCGACTACGTAAGCCGCAGAATTACCATCTTCAATGTCAAAACTAACGGTAAATGCCGTTCCAGCAACGTTGCAATCCACCATCAGGTTCGTGACCTTAGGCACACTAATCACGTCAATCGTAGCTTCAAAGTCAGTTGGATCAACAGTTCCCATACAATTCTCGCCAAAAGCATTGGCTACACTCAATACAGTATAGTTCGTGGAAGTCAATGGACTTAGTTTTAAGATATGACCATCACTCACATCCGTTAAGATGTAATTGTTAACATTGTCTGTATATTCTAAATTAAAAGGTCCCGTTCCAGAGATGTTAAAAGTAATCTCCGTAGAATCACCCTCACAAATCGTAGCATTTCCCACTAAAGAAATTACTGGAATTGCTTCAAAAACAATGGGCTGTCCTGGCGTTACCGAAATACAAGGATCTAAATTACTATCCAGTACCGGAAATCCTGTCCCATCGTCGTTCGCCACTACCGCAGAAAGATAGTAGGTCGTTCCGTATTCTAAGCCGCTTTCATATGCGAAGCTTGGGCTTGAGTTCGTTAAAAAGATCTCTCCTAAAGTATTTCCAGAACCATCGTGTATCACAAAGCCTAACGCATCATCTCCATCTAAGCTCGCGTTTCCATCGTGTAGCCCATTAATTAACTGATCTTCACAAACCGCAATCGGAGTACTACTCATTGCACCCGCAAAAGTGGTACAATCACAAGCGAAGTTACCAGAAATTATAGCTGGTGCGCAATTATTATTATCTGTCAGGGTAAAACTAAAGCCTACTCCGGTAGCAATAAAGTCACTGGTAAAAGTATTGGTGGCATTATCTATTGTTCCTGCACCACCCGTTACCGTGTAGCTCCCTGGATCGCCTCCTGTAATTACAAAACTTACTTGGTAAGCCGTATTCGTAACGTTGCATTGAAAATCCATAGTTGGTGCGACCGGAGCCGTTAAAATGTCGATAGTAGGTGCCCCAGTTGCGCTACCGATACAGCTCGCTGCCGTATTGTCTAAGACGGAAGTAATGGTAAAAACTGTATTTGCCGTTGGCATAACAGTATGCAAATAACCATCGCTAATATCTTCTAGGGTCGTGGAGTTTGTACCGTCAAAAATAACGACATCAAAAGGACCTGTTCCTTGGGTAAAATTAATTAATAAATCGGTCGGTGTACCCGCACAGATCGTAGCATCGCCCGATATTATTGCTACGGGTAAATGATGAAAAATAACTGGTGTACCCGCTGATACACTCAAGCAAGGGTGCATCAAATCTACCATACCCGTTCCATCATCTGGACCTGCAATGGCAGAAATGTAATACGTTGTCCCAATCGACATCGTGCCTAGGTCTATCGCAAATTCAGGTACATTAGCTACATTAAAAACTTCTCCTAACGTCGTTCCTGAACTATCATGTATAATATATTGTAATAAATCTCCTGGGTTTAATTGTTCATCTCCATTGTGGATTGCGATGCCTAACTCATTTTCACAGTGTTCGATTAAGGTCAAATCCATCGTACCTGCATTTACCGAACAAGCGCAATTAACGGTACCGTTCACATTGTCTGTGCCACAGGTATTCGCATCTGAAACATCAAAATTATACACCACACCACTCGCGATTGGATCACTCACAAAAGTATTTCCCGTTAGCGTACCCGTCATTGGACTCACCACGTAAGTCGCAGCGTCTCCATTAGTAATATCAAAACTAATGGTATAGCTTGCAGTCGTTAAATCACAGTTTTCGATGAGGTTCGTGATTGTCGGCGTATCGACAATGTTAATCGTAGCCGTACCGGATCCTGTTCCTGTACAGGTATTCGCATCGGTAACGGAAGTAATCGTATAAGTTGTATTGGCAACTGGCGTAACAGTTTCTGTATCACCATCATTTAAACCCGTTAAAGTAGTTGTCGTTGTCCCATCAAAAAGCTCGATGTTATAAGGTCCTGTTCCGCCAGCGAAGTTAATCGTAAGGTCTGTTGTTCCGCCAGCACAAAGGTCCGTGGTTCCCGAAATGGTAGCCGTTGGCGCGGAAGCAACTATTACATTTACTACCGTGCTTGAAACCGTACCGGGGCAAGTGCTCGCATCTACGACGGAGATCAAATTAAAATCTGTATTTGCCGTAAGGCTAATCGTTTCGATATGACCATCAGCAATACCGGTTAATGGTATATTAGAAGTACCATCAAAATAGACGATATCAAATGGTCCGTTTCCAGTAAAGGAAAAAGTCAGGTCTGTATTCTCGCCTGCACAGATTGTTGCTCCGCCTGCAATGTCAGCCGTTGGTGGCGTTCCTTCTGTAATACAAATTTCTCCCGTGTCAAAGCATCCATTCGCTGTTTCTACTCGGATGTAATAGCAACCAACTCCTACTTCCGTCATTGTCATCGCAAAACCGGGAATGCCCAAATCTGCTAAGGCTTGCGTAGTAAAGAAGTAAGTATTGACAATTGTCGTTGTATTCGCGTCGGTGTAGCCAACACTTGTTAAATCAATCGTCCCTCCCGGACAAACTGGTGCGGGTGGCGTAATTGTAATATCTGGTCTAGTTTCGATATTCGCATTAATGGGCGCTACGGCAAAACAGCCATTACTTGTTTGAAATCTTACCCAATAGATTCCGCCTACCGTGACTGTCGTTGAGGATAACTGTCCTGTTCCTGCGAGGGCACTAGCCTCTGTTCCGTAAAAGGTTTTTGTTCCAAATAAGCCATTCGTTTCGGTTACGCCCGCAAAGGCTAGATTTAAGCTTCCTGGTTCGCAAGTGGTTAAAGCACTGTCATCGACTAATAGATTTGGATCTTCGATCGTAATTGTTACCGAAGTAACATCATAGCAATTGCCTCCGGATTCTTTTCTAATCCAATATGTTCCCGAAGTATTAACTACGGAGGAAGCTAACGTTGGTGTTCCAGCTTCCGCCGCTATTTCATCGGCGAAGTAACTAAAGGTTCCTGCAACACTATTGGCGTCAGTAACCGTGACCTCCGTCGCGAGGTCAATGCTATTCGGTGCACACACCGCAGCGGGATCCGTCGCTGAAATATCAGGTTCTGTACCCACTGAAACTGGATAGCAATTTTGTGGGCTTGCTCCACATCCATTGGAAGCAATCAAACAAACGTCACCACCCGTAGAAGCCCAATCGATGCTCACCGTTGCATCCGTGTTGGATCCAACAATTGTTCCTCCTCCCGTTACAGACCAAATATATGCTGTCGCATTTGGAGCGGAACTGGTATAAGTTATCCCCGTTGCATTTTCACAAATGGTAGCGGCGCCTCCAATACTCGGCATCGTTGGTGAGGCCGGAAATACCGTTACGGGAATAGTAAATGTGTTTGTACTCAAATTTCCACCCGTCATCGTCAGGGTGTAAGTTGTCGTAGTTGCAGGGGTAGCGACTGGATTAGGAATCGTCGCATCGTCAAGCGAACTTGCGGGAGACCAACTATAGGTATAAGGTCCAACCCCAATTATATTTGCTTGTAATTGTACCGATTCTCCTTGGCAAATTTCATCATCCGAAACCGTGACTTCAACAGGGTCGATTCCGATAACGCTAATGGAGTAATCACAGATATCGCCAGCCCATCCGTCTACCATAATGTAGTAAACCTCTCCCACCGTTAAGCCACTTGCACTCAATGTGCCTGTTCCTTCTGCGCCGATATTAAAACATCCATCCGAAATCGAATTAAAGTTTGTACAGTCGGAAGTTTCAAAGAGATCTACTTGAATCCCTTTCATTCCCGTGCAATTATAAGAAGTAAAATCAAAAGCAACTGATGTTTCCGTTGCTACGAAAGCAATCCAAGAGTTATTATCTGTAAAGGCACAAAAGCCGGGAATTTCATCGGGGTTATCCGTGTATCCACCAGTATTTCCACAAAATCCATTTAAACTTTCATTGAGAATAACGGCATCGCAACAAGTGTTTGAAGCCGGTCCGTAAACACCACAACCCGTAGCGGTAGACGGTACGGGTGGATTAACTGCTTGTACACAAATATCAAAGGTTCCAAAATCATCATTTCCGTTTTCCCATACCCTGATCCAAATCGTTGCACCTGCGAGTTCAAAGCTACAGCCATCATCTACTGTAATACTCGGCATTGATCCTGTTCCACCGTTATCATCACAACTAATTAGGTTCAGACTACTACAGGTTCCAGTATAAACCGCCATTCCTCCGTCGCTGATTCCTGCTGCTCCCATTTCAATTAAGCCATGAAAACCATTATTGGGCATGGTAAAGCTAAACCAAACATCACCCCCTAAATAGTTTGCGCAGCCCGGTGCCGTTACGCCAATGGTCGGCGTTGCTAGTACATTTGTGTTATTACTGGAGATACAACTCGTGTTGATATCTAGTACGATGGCGTTACAGGGATCATCATTCGCAGGTTGACCGTATAGGTTCAAAGCGCTTGATAAGATTAAAATTACAAATAGTGTCCGTGTCAATCCGAAGTTGAAATTCTTGATCATGGGTATCTTTCTTAAATGTTTGTTTTTAATTAGTCAAAACTAATTTAAGGTCAGAAGGCAATCGTCGTAAATGTGGAAATAGCTAACCCCATACACTATGTAAAAAGCGAATGGGACAAAAGGGGGGAATCTTGTAAGTTATTGTAAAACAATATCTTAATAAAAAATATAATCTATATTAGAGGGAGCAAAATTTTTGCCATTTTGCAAAATTTGGAAAGAATTTTCAAGGAAAAAAGACGTTATGTCAAAAAACACTCAATTCATAGGATCAAATTAGCTTTAAAAGTAGCAGTTATAACAAGGGTTTTTAATCTATAAAAAAAATGGATCAAATCAGTCATTAAAGCTCATCATTTGCCCTTAACGCAAAATTGTAATATCCCCCTGAAAGATCTTTCCCGAACTAAAATCAAGCCGAAGGATATAATAATACGTTCCGTGAGGCAACTCTTGACCAGATTTATTTTTGCCATCCCAGTCATTATTGTAAGGACTAGCTTCATAAATAAGATCTCCCCAACGATTAAAAATGCTAAGTTTATTTTTTGGGTATTGATCTGGATTAAGCTCTAATTCAGGAATAATAAATACATCGTTTTGACCGTCTCCATTGGGAGTAAATCCGGTAGGTACATCGAGTAAAGTATCTTGTACAAGTTGGTAATCAATCTTTAGCGTAACCCTAGCGGTATCGCAAAGTTCAGGACAAAGCGTATTGCAAATTTGATAGTCAAAAGTCTCTGTTCCTACGTAGTAGTCGGAAAGTTCGTAGGTATAATTCCCCGGAGTTATTTCTGTTAAACTTCCTATCGTTGGCGAATTTAGAAGGCTGAGCGCCCAATTTTCCACCGCATCAAGCTGATCATTATCTCGAACACCTAAATCTAGACCCGGAAGGTTTGTCATTTCATAAACATCATCGTTGACAATTGGTGCTTGTGCTAGATCGAGCGGATCAATATCTAGTTCTACCCAAGCCGTATCAACACAATCATTCTCAAGATTGATAACAATAAATTGATACTTACCATTTTCACTCACTTCCAGCATCGTATCTTCCGTTAGAAATACACCTACTTCGTTTTGCCATTCGTAAACTAAGGCTGCACCGTTGGCAAATCCATTTCCATCCAAGAGGGCTAGTATTTGGGTACAATCTAAATTACCAGAAATATTTGCTGTCGCAATTGGCGCTAAAGTGTCGGCGATAACAGTTACCGTAGCAGAAGCACTACAAGCATTTGCACTCGTGATGACCAATTGATAATTACCTGGAACGGTAGTGCTGGTAATCAAATCACTTTCGTTAAAACTATTCGGCCCTGTCCATTCGTAGCTTGTATTAGGAGTGGTAGTACTTCCTTGTAAATTAGCAGCAGTTTGACTACAATTAATGGTATCTGCGATCGCAGTGATCGTAGGAATATCAACGGAGGCAGTCACTTCGAAACTAGCCGTTGTAGTACAGCCATTCGTTCCGGTAACGGTCAATTCATAATCTCCCGCTAAGGTCGTCGTCGTATCCGAAATCCCTGCTAAATAACCATTTGGTCCTTGCCATTGATAACTAGCAACTACTGTTGAAGCACTAGCAGATAAATTAGCAAACGCTTGTTCGCAGGTAATCGAGTCAACCATTCCACTGATTATCGGTGGGGTAATATCTTCGGTCAAGTTGAGCATCGTCGTGGAAGTACAACTATTTGGTGCGGTCAAAACTAGTTGATATTCACCAACAAGATTACTAACCGTATCTGCAACGGAAGCCATAAAACCATTTGGCCCGAGCCAAGTATAACTAACACCAGACGTTGTGGAACTAGCCGTCAGATTTGCTACAGACTGATTACAATCAATCGTACTAATACTAGCATTCAAAAGCACTGGTACTTCCGTATTTTCAATAACAACTACATTGACGTTATTCTCACATCCATTTAAAGCCGTCGCCGTCAAGCTATATGTCCCTGGAATTGTAGTGCTGGTATCTGCTACATGAGCGACAAAGCCATTGGGTCCTGTCCAAGTATAACTCAAATTATCGTCCGTCGAACTGCCTAAAAGCGTAGCGAAGTTTTGTGAACAGTTAATGCTATCCGCTGTAGCGCTAAGATTAGGCAAAGTTTGGTTGCTAATGACTTCCACTTCGGTTGTAGCACTACAAGCATTTGCCGCCGTTACAACGAGTTGGTAGGTTCCAGCCAGTGTCGTGCTGGTATCTGCACTAGTCGCTGAAAAGCCATTGGGTCCTGTCCATTGATAAGTAACATTCGCTTGATTTGAACTTCCCGATAAATTCGCTTCGGCAAGTGTACAGGTAATCGTATCTGCCGTCGCCATCACCGTTGGTATATTTTGGTCTGCAATAACTTCAAATGTTAAACTGTTCTGACAAGCATTCGTTCCAGTAACCGTAACTTCATAGATTCCCGCAATATTTGTAGTCGTATCTGCAACCATCGCCATAAAATTATTGGGTCCTGTCCATAAGTATGTTACACCTTCCGTCGTAGAATTCGCGGTTAAATTAGCGACAGCATTCGTACAGCTAATCTCCCCTATTACTCCTGTGAGTTCAGGAATATCTTGATCTGCATTTACCTCTACTTCAATGGACTGACTACAGCCATTCTCCGCCGTTACCGTGAATTGATAAGTTCCTATCATCGTAGTACTCGTATCAGCCACGTTAGCCACAAAACCCATTGGTCCCGTCCATAGATAGTTAACGCTCGCTGTGGTCGAAGTTCCCATTAAATTAGCTTCAGTTGAAACACAGGTAATGGTATCAGCGTTGGCAATGATTGTTGGTATTACGGTATCTTCAATTACTTCGGTGAGCAAAGTGGTTGAACAACCATTTGCATTCGTAACAACTAAATTATACGTACCCGGAATTGTGGTCGTGGTATCTTTAACCGTAGCAAGGAATCCCATCGGTCCTGTCCATTCAAATTGCACAGCAGGTGTTACGGTATTCGCGGATAAATTTGCAATACTATTTTGGCAATTTAAAGTATCTACTTGCAAATCAACTATGGGACTTTCGGTATCATCAATTACTTCCACTTGTCCTACCGCACTACAGTTATTGGCAGCGGTAATCACTAATTGGTAAATCCCCGGAACGGTGGTAGCAGTATCTTTTTGTTGGGCATTAAAGCCTGCTGGCCCCGTCCACGCATACGTGACATTTGGCGTGGTAGCGTTCCCCATTAATGCGGCAGACGCATTGATACAGGTAATCGTATCAGCCATAATTTCGATATCTGGCACTCCTTGATCAGAAACTACTTCTACCATCATTGTTACCTCACAACCATTCAGGGCAATAACGCTCAGTTCATACCAACCAGGAACATTCGTTGAAGTATCTTGGCTAGTCGCCGTAAAACCACCTGGACCACTCCATTCATAATTCACATTGGGCGTGGTAGAACTACCAAGCAATTCAGCAGTGGGCACCGTACAACTAATTGTCCCTGCGGACGCACTAATCGTTGGTAAATCTTGACTAGCCGTTACGGTCACGATTTCACTCGCCGTACAGCCATTTTCGCCCGTTACCGTAAAAGTATAAACTCCGACCAGCGTAGTACTTGTATCTTTCGCCTCACTGAAAAAACCATTTACTCCCGTCCATGTATAACTGACGTTCGGCGTCGTAGAATTTCCTGCAAGGACTGCTTGTTCGTTGACACAAGTAATCGTATCTGCCATCGCCGAAACCGTTGGTAAAACAATATCTTCAACCACCAACACTTGTTCCGTTGCGCTACAACCATTGGGTGCAGTCACCAGTAATTGATATACTCCCGCAAGATTTGTCACCGTATCTTTCATTTGGCTATCGAAGCCCGCCATACTTGACCATTGAAAACTAACTCCTTCCGTCGTTGAGTTACCCATTAAATTAGCCGTTGATTGGCTACAATTAATCGTGTCCGTCGTAGCGATGATATTAGGTCTTATGGTATCCGCAACGACTTGCACACTTTGTGTAGCACTACAGCCATTCGCTCCCGTAACGGTAAGTAAATACGTACCTTCAACGTTTGTTACGGTGTCCGCCGCTTGGGCGCTAAAACTTGCAGGACCTGCCCATTCATAGTTTTCATAAACTACTAAGGATTCGCTGTTTAAATTACTGATTGGCTTCAAGCAGGTGATCGTATCCGCCGTAATGCTAAAACTAGGAATCTCTACATCCGAACCGACCTCCACTTGTGCCGCAGCACTACAACCATTTGCCGCAGTAGCCGTTACTTCGTAAATTCCACTAGCATCCGTAATCGTATCAGGTTGGTAGGCTGTAAAACCGTTTGGTCCCGTCCAGAAATAAGTCATCCCCGTTGTCGTTGTATTTACCGTTAAGCTGGCGGTATTTTGTAAACAGTTTATATCTCCTGCTACCGCCGTAATGGTAGGTAAGTTTTGATCTTGTAAAACGGCGACCGTTTCCGTTGCAACACAGGTGTTCGCTCCAGTGACTTGTAATTGATAAATACCTCCTATTGTAGTGCTCGTATCGGCTTGAGTAGCGAAGAAACCATTCGGTCCCGTCCATTGGTAAGTAACATTTTCCGTGGTAGAGCTTCCGTACAAACCGGCAGAAGTGGAAGTACAACTAAGACTATCTGCACTTATTTCAATGGTAGGAATTGCCTCGTCGGAAATAACGGTAATGGTTTCACTAGCGGCACAACCATTTGGAGCGGTAACTAGTAATTGGTAATTACCAGATTCACTCGTAATTGTATCCGCTTGACCAGCAGTAAAACCACTCGGCCCCGTCCAATTGTAGGTCAAATTAGGGACTGTACTGTTGCTACTAAGCGTAGCTTCCGTAATCGTACAATTCAAAGTATCGGCTGCTAGTACTAAATCCGGATTGGTATTATTCGCAACAACCGTTACCTGCGTACTCGCACTACAGCCATTCGCAGCATTAACCGTCAAGGTATATAATCCTGGAACATTCGTTAGCGTGTCGGGACTTATAGCAGAAAAACCGAGCGGTCCCATCCACAGGTAGCTTAAGTTATTGCTAGAAGAACTACTCGTTAAGTTGGCAATAGGAGCCGTACAAGTAATGGTATCTGCCGCTGCACTTATTGTCGGTAAATCTTGATCAGCGACGACTTCTAATTCCATTTCGGCGGTACAAGTATTAGCTGCTGTAACAATAAATTGATACGTACCCGGAATCGTCGTACTCGTGTCTGCTTGATGGCTTTGGTATCCGGCGGGACCTTGCCACTGGTAACTAACATTGGCGGTGGTAGAACTTCCTGATAAATTTGCGGCCGTAGCGGTACAGCTAATATTCCCCACTACTGCGGTGATCGTTGGAAGCTCCTGATCAAGTAGCACTTCAAGTTCAAGGGTACTGGTACAACCATTATCCCCCGTAACGACTAATTGATAAGTACCCGGAATGACGGTCGTTGTATCTTTAACATTTGCTGTAAATCCAGCGGGACCAGACCAAAGAAAGCTCGTATTTTCCGTAGTAGAATTCGCATTCAAATCGGCGACCAATATCGTACAGTTAATCGTATCCACACTTGCGGTAATTATTGGTTCTTCCTGCTCTAAAACGACTGTCACTTCCGTCGTCGCGGTGCAGCCATTGTTACCCATCACGGTCAATTGATAAATCCCGGGGATATCCGTAATCGTATCTTGCATTTGGCTTGAAAATCCTCCGGGGCCAGACCAAGTATAACTGACGTTGTCCGTCGTAGAATTACCTTGTAGCGTTGCAGTAGTTTGGTTGCAAGTTAAAGTATCTGCCATCCCTGAGACATTTGGTAAATCGATATCGATGCTTACCGTTTGATCGACCGTCACGGTACAACCATTGGGAGCCGTAACCGTCAATTGGTAAAGTCCTGGTACATTGGTAAAAGTATCTTTACTAAATGCTTCGAAAGCAGCGGGACCAGTCCAACGAAAAATTAGATCATTATCTAAAGTCGTCGTCGTTAATGCTACGATGGGTTGATCACAGGTAATCATTTCTGCGTCGGTAGTTACCGTTGGTAATACATCATCTAGGACTACAAATAAGCTTTCACTTGCCGTACAACCATTAACGCCAGTGATGGTAAGGGTATAAAGTCCGGGGATATTTGTAAAAGTATCTTTCTGATGCGCTACAAAACTAGCTGGACCATTCCATTGAAACTGGGTACTCGCGCTAGTTGTATTTCCCGTAAGGGTAGCAAGGGAGTTACTGCAAGTAAGTGTATCCGCAGTAACGGTAATATCGGGAACAAGCAGATTTTCGACTACATTAAAAGAAGCGGTATCCCGACAAGCATTATTTGCATTTTCTACGATCAAGTTATAATTGCCAGAAGTAGTCACTGAAATCGTATTTGTGTTATCAATAAAAGCGCCGCTTGCCGTTTGCCATTCGTACGAAAGTCCACTTCCCGAAGAACCATTCCCATCGAGTACGACTTGTGTTTGATTACAATCTAACGTATCGCCCGTAATTTGAGCGAGGGGAGCTTGTCTATTTTCTTGAACTTCCACCATCATGCTATCTTGACAGCCGTTGGGCGCTGTAACGATCAAGGTATAAAAACCAGGCAATTCAGTAATTGTATCTTTCTGGGTGGCGTAGATTCCACTAGGTCCGAGCCAAGTATAATTAACATTACTGGTAAGGGAAAAACCAACTAAGTTTGCCTGTGGATTTCCACAAGTAATAGAATCTGCCGAGGCATTAAGATTTGGTTTATTTAGATCTCCAAATACATTTACCGTATTGACAGCCCTACAAAACGCTCCTAGGAGCGTATCCGTAACACTTAACTGATATGTTCCTAATTTATTGACTTGGGCCAAGAGTGCATTTTCTCCACTCACGATTCCGTCTCCTCCATTATCTAAGTGCGTCCATTCATAGACAATTGAACTGCCCGTAGAAGAACCACTTCCATCGAGCGTAATTGGACTATTGGTACAACTCAGTAAGTCAGGTGCTGCGATAAAAACGTCAGGTGTTAATACTTGAAGATCTAAAACCACCATACTATCACAACCATCCGTTGCCGTAAAACGCTGCATAAACATTCCACTCGAATAATAGGCGGTTGTTCCTACAACACAAGAATCACCGATACAAATCGCTTTATCTAAGTAGGTGATAATGGAATCTTTCACTTGTAAATTTAGATAAACGATACTATCACAACTTTGGGCAGAAACCAAGGTGTCTGAATAAGCACCACTCATCGTATAAATCTGAGCACCAACACCAATCACATCGCCACTACAAATCATAGTATCAATGGTAGTAGTAGTCGCTGGAATTTCCGTCAAGCTAAGTATAACGGTAGAGTCACAACCGTTAGTGGTAGCAATTTCAAAAGTGAATATCCCTGAGGTATCGTAACTTACTCCTTGGTAAACATAAGTATCGCCTGCACAAAATACACCGTCAATCGTTAAAGTATCTGGCGGTTGGATATTGACTAACACACAATCATCCGTTATATCTCCGCAGAAAATAGGATTAATGTTTTGTAGTGCATCTTCTAAGTCTACGCGAGTTAAGCTACCATTGGGTTGAGGAATTTTCAGTGTATCTGCATAGCTGTACGAGAGCCCACAAACCAAATAAGTGCCCGCATTCCAACCGCGTAAGTCTGGTGCTGCATTATATTCTTCAATAATTCCATTGAAGGAGATTAAATAGGTATAGCCATATAAGTTTGTATCTGGTGCGGTACTCGCATAACTGGGTGGTAAGTCTAATTTCAAAATTGGATCATTCACACAAGCATCAATAATCAAGTTATTGCCAATCTCCCCCGCGTCTGCGTCGCAGGGGTTACAATCCAAGCCTGAGTCATCACAAAAAAGCACTTCAAAATAATCTACTTCCGCTTCGTAAAAACCAGATACGTTTTGCACGCGTAAGGTCCAAATCCCATTTACAGTTCCAGTATTAAAATCTTCCAAACATCCCATGAAAGGATAGTACGATCCCGTATAACTTCCGCCAACAATCCCAAAATCAAAAGCATCATTATCCCAAGTATCAGGAAATAACGGATCAGGATTCACGTCGTCGCTACAAGGGACAAAAGCAATATTCCAAGGACCAACCGCACTGTAGCCAATCAGTAAATCCAATCTTGGCGGTCCAATCAACCGCACAATTTGACCACTGGGAGAGATCAAGCTAAATTGGGTTGACCAAAAATGTTCGGGTTTAATATCTAATAATACGCCACAGACGCCTTGCGCAGCGTTGGAAAGGTCATCATTATTGGCACCTTGCACTTCAAAAGTGAAATCTACCGTTGAAACGGGTGCCACTACACCGGGGCAATTCGTACAACCACAAACTTGAGCATTCGTAGGGGTAGGAATAAAGTAGGAAAGGCATAAAATAATGCATCCGATTATTCTACGCCAAAATTGAAACTCAAATGCCTTTTTAAACGGTCTGGGGTAGCATTTAATCATTAGCAGTTAGGTTAAACTTGTATTTTATGTGGCTTGCTGAATCTTAAACTTTATGCAGCGTTACCATAAAAGTCGATAGTCCAATAAGTGGGCAAGCCATTTTATTAAACTATTCATTATGAAATTAGCTAAAATATTATTCAGCGTGATCAATTAAGGATTCGATAAAATAAAGGGGGTTTTCGTATTGTTTATTGCTGTTTGGTAGCAAAAAAGCTATTAAATACCAATACAAATTAAATCACGGATGCACTTGTCTTCGTATTTTCTTATTACAAGATACGAATTAAGTACTAAGAAGTAGCTTTTAAAAAGCTAAATAATTAGAGGTAGCTACTGATCAATCCTTTAGTTTGCTGCTAATCCTGTTTAAATGCTTCCTTATCAATGGCTAATTTGGGTGAGCGTACTAATTTTGCTAAATTTGTACGGTAATTATTAGCTAGAAAGACCAAGTTTGGTAATTTTTACGTTTGCTAAAAAAGATTCTTTTTCAATCATGCGATACCTCTTCCTAATTATTTGCTTTTGTGTAGTGCTGACGAGTTGCTCCAGTCCAAATTCGGACGTTTCAACGCCGACTGTTACGACTAATTCTCATGCTACTTTTGCTAAAAATGATTTGTCTGCGATAAAATCAACCGATGTGCAGAAGCAGCTTGAACTAACGATGCCTAGCTACGATAGTTTATTTGCTCAACATCCAAGTTTTAGCTTTGATGGTTTTGATTTTCCCGTAGGAAAGCCTGATGGAGATAATTATTTTAAAGCAGTTAAATTTGGACAGCGGCTTCATTTAGGAGAAGATTGGAATGGGATTGACGGTGGAAATAGTGACTTAGGAGATCCAGTTTATAGTTTGGGACACGGCTACGTCAGTGTAGCAGAGCATCTTTGCTGTGGTTGGGGGAACGTGATTAGGGTTGTTCATAAGATGCCAGCGGGGCACGAGCATGCTTATACAGAATCGGTGTATGCACATTTGCAGCGTAAACACGTTAGCGTCGGTGATTTTATCCGGAGAGGCGAACAAATTGGTACGATTGGCACTGCCGACGGAAAATATAGTGCACATTTACACTTAGAATTGAGAAGCTTTATCGGGATGAGTATAGGTCCTGGTTACTCTGAAGACAATTTTGGTTACTTGGCTCCTACTCCATTTATTAAGCAACATCGACCAAAATAATCTCCCTTAATTTACGACTTAAGTCCTTGATTTTCCTTTGTTTGGACAAAAATATCCCCTATTTTTCAAATTTGATCGTCGAAAAGGTCAAAATCGTCTAGTTTTTGGAGTGAGGAAATCATTTCTCTACAAAATTTCGTATTTTTATACAACGATAAGGAAGTGCTGTCTTAATCTTAAGTACAGCTATAAGTTATCTCCCCCACAAACCCTTGGACATACTAATTAAACGAATTATGATCATGAATCGAATTATACTGTGTGGTATATGCTGCTTTCTTTTGGTACTAAGCGCCTGCAAGAAAGAAGAAAAAGAAATTCTCTGGGAGGCAGCGAGTATCAATCCAGAACGGAACATCAGGAATGTACTCGCTACGGATAATGAACTTTACGTCATTACAAATAATGAATTTTACCGACTACAAGCGAATCAAGAACTCGTAGAACGTCGAAAACTGAACGAAGGTCAACCGCTGCTTGGTCGCCCCGCACTCTCAGAAAATGTATTTTTCAGAATCTCCAAAAACCAGCAAAACTTGGAGCGTTTTGAGTTTCATTTGGCTAAAAACCCCAATGAGACAAAGGAAATCCTAGTCTCGGAGTTACCACGAAATGATGATGGAGAAATCCTTTTAGTCGAGTTTAATGCTCGTAATACAGGTGCGCTCAATCAGGAAGGAACCCAACTGCTACTGCCAGTGCTTTCTTTTCCTAGCTACCATTATGTATTTTTTCTTTTCGATATTGAACTAAATGCCACCAAAGATCAGTTTGTATCAGTAAATATCAGTGAAAGAATTGAAGCGCCACAACTGCCTGCTGATTTTAATAATTTAGTAAATACTAAATATATCAATGGCAATTACTACGTTAGTTCTCTAAATGGTGGTTACCGGATTACCCCACAGGGAGAAATTGACCAACTTTTCCAAACTTGGACCTTGGACTTTTTTGAGCGCAATGACAAAATATATGTAACGGGTTACAATGCTTGGGAATTTTTTGCATCAGAAGATAATGGTATTAACTGGACGAGAATTGAAGGTCCTCAGACGGAACTACAAATGATCGAAATTGCCAATAATAAAGTATTTTCTCATCAGGGTTTAGGTTGGCCTTATCAATTGGTAGACGATGAACTCAAGCAAACTATTGCCATGCGCTACGATGGTGGGCTGAATAATACACCAACTGGCGGTTATACTAACATTGCTTATTTTGATGGTAAATATTATATCGCTCATTTCAAAGAGCTATTTGCAAGTGAACAGGCAATCACCGAAACAGAATAAAACAGTAAACGCAAGCATACTCGCTGAACATAGACGCTAACAAATAATATAGCAGCAGTTTTAAAACTACTGCTTAGCTAAAATACTATTTTACGTCCTCAAAACTAAGAACATTACTGTCTTCAAGACGGTTGTAATAGGAATGACTATTGCAGCTAATTTGTTCGAAAACCATAGTAATATACAAATATGAAATCTAAAATTTATTTACCCATCCTCCTCATCAGTAGTGTACTGATCGCAAGTATTTTTTATTTTTATCAAAATAAAAACGAAGCTCCTCAACTTTCCGTACAAGAACTTATTGAAAAAGGAACGGAACTCTATCACGATCGTCCCGAGGAAAGAATTTATGCTCAACTGGACAAACCCTTGTACGCACCCGGCGAAACCATCTGGTTTACTACCTACGTGCGAAACGGCGCACTCGCTCCAACAACTCAGTCTGAGATCATCCACGTCGAATTACTCACGCCTGCCAATACGGTAGCAAAGCGCTTTCAGATTTTTGTAGCCAATGGCATTGCAAAAGGAGACGTAACGATTCCTTCGGATGCTCCGGGCGGACAATATCAGTTGAAGATTTATTCAGACTATCAAAAAAATGATCCGCAACCGGCCATTTTTACCAAAAAAATAATGATTCAACGCTTGGTTTTACCGAAACTAAAAATGGACTTAGACTTTGTGAAGCAAGGCTACAGTCCGGGTAGTAAAGTACAAGCACAATTAAAATTAGAAGATAATACAAATCAATTGCTGACCAATCATCCTTTTGATTTTATGTTGAGCGTGGATGGTGTAAAAGGTTCTTTGTATCATTCTAAAACGGATAGAGAAGGCATAGCAGAATTGCAGTTCAATTTGCCACTTTCCGTTAATACCACGGACGTTTTATTGACCATTATAACGACGCACCAGCAGGAACGCAATTCTATTGCTCGTACAGTCCCCGTGGTATTGAAACAATTAGCCATGGACTTTTTCCCAGAAGGAGGAGATCTAATTGCGAGTTTACCAAACAAAGTTGCCTTTAAAGCCATTGATAAAGATGGTCGTGCCATTGATGTCCAAGGTCAAGTAATTGATCAAGCTGGAAAAGTGGTTGCCGACGTAGAAAGTAAACACAAAGGCATGGGATCGTTTTTCTTTACGCCAAGTAAAGGTTCGACGTATACTTTCGTCCCCACCTACCCTACGGGCATTAGTGAGCGTTTTGAATTACCAACCGTTTATAATAGCGGCTACGTTTTATCCGTGCAAGAGGTTAACAAAGATGCGATCAACTTAAATATTTATGCTACGCATCGAGATAAGGTTTCTTTAACCGCAGGCGTGAGAGGCATCAACCATTTTTCTACGCGCTTAAAATTATCCAAAGGCTTAACGCAATTACAGATTCCCATTAAGAATTTCCCCATTGGTGTAGCACAAATCACCTTGTTTGATCAAGAAGGTATTGCCCGTGCAGAGCGCTTAACTTTCGTCAACTTGCACAAACAATTAAATATTGATATTGAAACTAATAAGAATGAGTACCAACCCAGAGAACGCGTAGAAATCAAGTTGAAAGTAAAAGATGAAATGGGTAATCCTGTTTCCACTAAACTCTCGCTTTCTGCCGTAGATGACCAACTCTTGGCCTATTCCGATGATAAATCGAGCAATTTGTTAAGTTGGATGCTCTTGGAAGCAGACTTAGATGTAGCGCTAGAAGATCCTGCTTTCTATTTTGATAAAAAAGAACCGAAAGCAGAAATGGCACTCGATCACGTTTTGATGACAGCAGGCTGGCGTCGATTTAGCTGGGAAGCCATTCAAAAAAATGAGATTCCTGATTTAGCCTACGCGGCTCAGAAAAAAGAAATTGCGGGAACAGTGCTAGGAGCCGATGGCAAACCACTTAGTGGCGCAAAAGTAATCGTTAAAGAACTCGCGACGACGCTTAAAACGGATGCCAACGGTCATTTCAAATTAGATAAAGCAGTAGATTTAATGGAAAGTGGTGTGGAACTAGCGATCGCAGCGCCCGGTCATCGCAGAAAAACCTATCACCTCGCCAAATACGGAGAAGTAGATTATCAATTAGCCGATCGAACAGGTTGGATGATTGTTGGAGATAGTACGGCAATCGTCGCTAATTCTTCTGCCCGACGATCAAGCAATCCAGCAAATGCACTCATGAATAACAATTTTAGAGTAAAAAGTGCAACTACGGATTGGGTCGTCAAAAACCCAGGCGTCTCCGTAGAAGATATGACTCGAAGTAATACTGATACCAACGATGGAGACCTCGTAGTGTTGGATGCACGAGGAGATGCTTATACTTGGATAGAAGACCTTGAACCTCCCGCATCAGAAGAAATTCAAACTAATATTCTCCCGGATATCGTTTATTATCGCGCCCGGGAATTTCCTGCGCCGAATTATAAAAAGCCCAAAGCAAATGTGCTCCGCACCGACTTTAGATCAACCGTTTTCTGGGATGGTGATATTCAAACGGATGCACAAGGAAATGCGACGGTGGCTTTTTACAATTCCGATGCGATTAGCTCTTTCAGAATTTCAACCGAAGGCATGAGTGAAGATGGACAAATTGGTCGGCAAGAAGCCAAGTATTTTACCCAAATGCCTTTCAGCCTTTCGGCTAAAATTCCAGTCGAGGTTGTTTTGGGAGACGAAATCTCAATTCCAGTTTTCCTAAACAACAATAGTGAATTCCCCGTCAAGGGCAAACTTACGATCGATCTTCCTGATAGTTTTGAAGCTTTGGATAGTGCACCGACTACCCTTAGTTTAAAGCCACAGGAAAGAAAACGTATCGTACTTAAATATAAAATTAGCGATGCCGCGAACGAAGGCGAAAAAGGCGATTTTAGAGTCGCTTTCAAAAGCAAAAGCTTTAATGATGCCGTGGTGCAAGATGTCACCGTCATTCCTAAAGGCTTCCCCGTCAGTATTGCTCACGCGGGGACAGATATGGAAACGACTTACGAAATTAAAATTACGGAACCCATCGATGGTAGCGTTGATGCGTACATCGAAGCCTACCCTACTACTTTAAGTGAAATTTTACAAGGTATGGTAGCCATGTTACGAGAACCGAATGGTTGTTTTGAACAAACAAGCTCTGCTAACTACCCTAATATCCTTGCCTTACAATATTTGCGGGCAACGGATCAAGATGACATCGCGATCAATCGGAAAGCGCAAAAATACTTTGCGGCGGGTTACCAGAAATTAAAAACTTACGAAAGTTCAGCTGGTGGATTTAGCTGGTTTGGAAATGGAGAAGGCAACGAAGTTATCACGGCTTTTGGTTTGATGCAATTCGTGCATATGAAAGAAGTATACGATGGCGTAGAACCTGCTTTGATCCAACGGACTCAAGATTGGTTGATCAGTCGGAAAAACGGTAAAGGAGGTTTCAAAATCAACGAAAACGCAGCAAGGTCTGTTGGTACACGCAACGAAAATGTACAACAAGCTTATATTTTGTATGCACTAAGTGAAGCAAAAGTACCTGACTTAGAAGCAGAGTTAAGACATGGCTATGATATTGCCATCAAAACAAAGAATGCTTACGTCAAAGCCCTTGTTGCGAATGCACTTTACAACTACGGTTTCGATCGCAAAGGTGCAGAAGTTTTAGCGAGTATTGCTACTGAAAATAAAACCGCAGATCAAGCGAATCGAAATACCGCTTTTGGAGGCAGTCAGCTATCTTCAGACTTACAAACGCAAGCTTTAGTTTTGATGGCGTTGTTGCAAGAAGAAAATCCTGATATTCCAAGAGCAAAAAGTATCGCTCAAACGGTTCGCGCAGGACGAACGCGACAAGGTTCTTTTGGATCTACAAGAAATACGGTAATGGCATTACGCGCTTTGACAGCTTACGCAAAATACGCACAACAAACTACCGAAGATGGCACGATCGAAGTATACGTTGATCAGCAAAAAGTAGCTACGCAAGATTATAAAAAAGGTGTACGCGATCCAATTCGGATTGATGGTTTAGCTGCTTTTCTCAATCTCGGTCAGCACGAAATTACCATTAAGTATAGCAATGCGAAATATCCAATGCCGCACGCCCTTTCCGTCAATTGGAATATGACTACACCCAAAACACAAAAAGATTGTGCTTTGATTTTGGATACGCGCCTCGAAGAGGAACAAGTCAAAACGGGAGATATGGTTCGCCTAAGTGCCCGCATCACCAATACGACAAACGAAGTACAAGGAACGCCCATGGCAATTATTGGTTTGCCCGCAGGATTGACGCCACAAACGCAGCAATTAAATGATTTGGTCAAAAATACTTCCATTGCTTATTATGAAATCAAAGGCAATAACCTTGTCTTTTACTACGAATACATTAATCCAAAAGAAGAAAAATCAATCAATTTGGATTTGAAAGCAGATTTTGCGGGTCATTTTGAAGCGCCAGCCTCTTCGGCTTATCTTTATTATGCTGATGAGCATAAGAGTTGGAGTGACCTAGCGCCACTAACGATCTTGTAGATCTCCACTGCTCCGTGCATTGCAATTACTGCGCGGAAAAAACACTTTTTATCGCTAAAATAAACCACTGTAGTACAAAATGTCTACAGTGGTTTACTTTTTGAAGTAATATTAACTAATTCGCGTGCTGTAGGTGGATTAAAGCTTGGTTGATGTAACTCTAGCTATGATCATCCGTTGAAATATGATGTAATAAAAGTGCGCATCATTTGATTTTGTAGTACATGAAGTCTATCGGAATCGTTTTCTTAAGTTTATGCTGTTTTTTAGGGAGTCTTCGTGCTCAGCTAAAAACAGAACTTTCGTACGATTCCTTGCTCATTTATCTTGACCGAAGTATACAAACGGGACACAAAAGAAGTTTACGGGATCTTGGTAGTTTACTAAACCGCAAGGATTTGGCAGAGCAGGTGCAAGCGATGCTGCAAAATAGAACACTTTTTACACCGCAAGAATTGGTTTGGAAGAAGAAGATGGACAAGCAAGACTTTCTTGATTTTTATTACGCTTCCGAGCAAAAACTCCTCTTCTCTGAGCTATACGACGCTTTTTTTATAACGGATCCAGTACGTTGGGAACTTAAATTTGAATTAGAAAAACGAACTACCGCAGCCGATAAAGATGCAGCGACCGTTTTCCGTCAATACGCCCAAGAACTCAACGAAGCCATTGCCAAAAAGCAGCAACAAAAAGCCATTAAGCTCTTGCAGCAGATTGGTGCCTTACGACTGAAAGAAGCACAACAATATTTGGTAGAACTTTGTGGGGAAACCAGTTGGTTAAAAGCGGCGCCCAATTTCACAAAGCAACTCGTTGAGCAACTGCAAGACTTTCCCAGAATTGAAACGGTAGATCAAGTTTTGGCGCTTTACCAAGCCAAACTCATCTCCGGAAGTTTGGCGAACCAAGTACTCCGACGATTAACCAACTTTTCGGTCAGCGACGATGGCAATTACGCGAAGCTCGGTCACCGTTACCGCTTCTACCTCGATTCTTTGGGAACCTTAGATGACTTGAGGCTTTTTGGTTACGAGAAAACCTTGAACCTCAGTCCGATTCTTTTTGATCAATCCGTAGACTTTTATGGCCGCATTTTGAGTAAGTGTCCTTTGGATCAATATCCTTGGGTGCGCCAAAATGCCCTTTTAGATATTGTACAAACGGAAAACCCTAAAGCCCTTTTCTATATTGCGGCGCAGGTTTATAAATTTCGCCAGCAAGATGCCGATCAACAAGCTTCCTTTATATCGCTCATTGAAGATTTGACACAATTGTCCTTAGCGGTGCCGGATGCGAAAGGGAAACTTAGTCATACTCCCGTCTCCAAAGACCTCCATGCTCAATTTAATTATGCCAATTACTGGGCGAAACATTACGACGATTACAATTGGGAAGAAAGCCGAGGATTATTTATCAATAAAAAAGAAGCGATTGAAAAGACGGAAAATTATGAGCGCTTATTTCGAAGATTAAACTCTAGGAATGATACCATTGCAATGGCTTCTTACCAACAACTAACGGAAGGTGATCCCGCTACTATTATCGAGTTGACGGCGAAGTATCGACAACTATTGAGAAATTATAATAAAAAACTGCCCAACTTTAAATATTTGTACTTAGAAGAGTTGGTTAAACTGACTAAGTATTGCCGCGAGAATCAGATTAATTATCGCCTGCCTAAACGATTAGAAAAGCTACTGACTCAACTTTTGCAAAAGCAAAGTCCGGCACAGCGGTATCGTTTAGAAAATCAAATTATCGAAACGACGAAGCTCAAGGAAATTACGGCCGTAGAATATTGGGCTTGCTTGCACGCCAAGCATAAGGAATCCGACTTTTCGATGGGCCGCATTTTTGATTGGTTTTATTCTCAACACTGGCAAAAAGTTATTGAAGATGAAATTCAGTTTCGTCTATTTTTAAAGAAGTCTTACCTTTTTGAAAATATCGGTGTCATTGGTACCGGCAGTGCCTACCTCAATAAAATTGATATTACCAGTTCATTTGTACAAGAAAAACTCTCCTATTTACTGAGCATTGAATCCGACGAAGCCATCGCAAATCAGATTGCCAGACTAATTTCTCAATCTGATGAAACGGGTAGTCCGAGTATTGGCTTGGATGATTTTTTAGCCGATCCTTCCACTTACAACAAACGCGATCTCAACATTCTGGCAGCACCACAAAAAGAAGACTTTAAGGCAGTTATTCAAAGTATTAAAAATGAGTTTGATCCAAGCAATATCAAGAAAATTTTCAGCTATTTGAGAATCCACGGTGTACCGGATATGATTCCCTATTTATTTGAGCTTAAGGACGACCAACGCGTGCTCAGTCGTAAACGGGGTAAAGATGTCAAGGTGGTGGATTTTATGATTTCGGTGGTGGAAAATATTTATGGTTATGCTTTCCCCGTGGATGACCCTACACAAGTATTTGCGACAGAAAAGTGGATTGCGCTGTGGGAAGCAGAAGGAAAGCAATATGAAACTTGGCAAAAGAAATTCTTCGAAGAAAAAATTGTTGCCTTTAAGGAGCAAAGTGAATTGAGCATCGAAGATATTAATAGCATTACGAGTTCACCACATTACAATCCTAGCTACAAAAAGCTTTGCTTGGAGGCACTCCAAAAAGTAGCCTCCGTCAAAACGATTCGTCAACTTAACATCAATCCAAAGTTATCCTTGCAAGAAGATTTAGTTTATTTTGAAAACTTTGAATTCAATTATAAAACCTTAGATGACCTTCCCAAGCTATTTGAGATTGGACAGCAGGAAGATTTACTCTTGGCTTTTTTACAAAAGAAAGCAGCAAAATATACCGTAGAAGATCGAGGTTCCTTTTTCAATGAATTATTTCGTGCGCCTTGGTTGGCCAATTATATCAATCGGATTAAACAACCCAATGATTTTACGCAGTACCTTACTCAGGTATTGACTGCTTATCTCAACGAAAGTGATTACCTGAGTGAATTTGAAGAACAAAATACCATGCTCCATTTGGCTCAACTTGCTAATATTGGCAAATCGTTGGAAGAAAAATTACAAGCTTCCATCAACATGGACGCCGACGAAGCTTCGAAGCAAAAGATTCAGCAAGAAATCATTGCGACGATTCCTTACGAACAAATTGGAACCGTTTTTAAGTTTATTGACCAATTGAGTTTACCGCGTACTGCGAGTCCTTACAATTTCCTGAATAAAGATTTTGGCTTACCCATTTTCAATTTACAAGCATACGCAGAGGAGAAAAAACTCATTTCGAATCATAGCAAGATGAGTGAAAAAGCATTTTATTCGCATTATATCACCGCCTTTGGCGTGGATTTTTTAACGCCTAAAGGAAAGCTTGACTACCAGAAAATTTATGATATTTTGAGTTATGACGTAACGACTCCTTTCATTGGAAGTAGTGGTGGGAAAAGAGATTATTATATCTTTGGTATTATTAAATTATTGGAAATTGAGTTCGATAATCGCCTTGGATTTCACCGAAAGTTGAATCATGCCCAGACTTTCTATTCCTATTCGAGCATCAAACGCGCCGAAGCTTGGAAGCAATATTTACTCGATCACAATTTAGTAAAAAAAGATACCCGCTTTCCCCCCTCCTTTAATCAAGTCAAAAGCGAAGAGTACTAGACAAATACTAAATCTATCCTTTTATTTATTGCTACAATTCCTTCCGCTGATTCCGATAGTTGGTTAACAATTCTTTAAGATGCTTGACAAAAGTAGGACAAGATGTTATTTTTTCGTTAAAACCATAGGGCTAACTGACTCAAACCTACTTTAATTTTCGTTATGTTATCATAAGCGCAGATCGCAGCGTTGACAATTGCTAAAAGTAGACAATTGGTAGCGTTTTAGAACATTCTTACCCTTAAAATGTTTTACAGCAAATGTGCTTAAATACTATTATTTGAGGAGATTACTTTTTGCGAAGTAATTTCTAGAACAAATTTCTAATTAAATATCTATATTTGCTTAGCAGATACTAACAATAAACCCTTTGTATTATGGAAAAAATGATCAGATTCAGCTTATTATTATGCCTCTTTTCCTTTTGTGTTAGCGTACCGTCCTACGCGCAAAAGCGTAAAAAGAAAAAGGATACGGAAGAATACTTCGACGAAAGTGGTGGATTTAAGCACCGTTTATGGTACGGAGGTAACTTTAATCTCGGCTTTACCAACAATATTTTCAATCTTGGAATCGCTCCAATGATTGGTTATAAATTGACGGATCGTTTTTCCGTTGGTCCTCGTTTTAAAATAGACTATTACGCGGAAAAATTATTTAATAACACAGGAGAAACTTTCAATTTCCGTACGACGTCTTGGGGTGCCGGAGTTTTTGCGAGGGGCAAGGTCATTACGAACGCCTTTGCGCACATAGAATTTGAGTATGAAAATCAGGGTGCTCCCGATTATGATGCCAATGGTTTTTTCCAACTTGATGGTAATAATTCGAATAATATAAAAACGACCCGTTTAAATCGAAATAACTTCTATATCGGTGGAGGCTATACCAGTGGTACTATTGTTAGTTACGAAATCTTGATTCTATACAATGTTTTGGAAGATAGTAGTTCTGCTCGGTTGCCTTGGGACTTGCGTATTGGTTTTACCTACAATTTCTAAGTTTACTATTTCCTTTTAGCTTTAGCCAATGTGCTACCAAAACAGTCCCGTATTTTCACAATAGAAAATACGGGACTGCTATTTTTATGAAATTATGAAATACCTTAACTAGTAAGGAATAAGCCAAATCTAAAACTTCAAGCTCAAACCTAACAAAAAGTGAATGCCCGCTTGGGGGTAATAGAAGTTTTCTACAATCTTTTCTCCGACGATATAGTTGTAAGTATATCCGTTCGCTGAATATTCCACGTCAAATACATTATTTACCGCCAAGGATAAATTAAGTGCCTTAATCGCTCCCAAACCAAACCCATAATCTACCCGCAAGTCACTCACAAAATAGCCATCAATCTGCCGATTTTCATCACTGGTATTATCCAAAAATTGTCGCGATACATATTTACTCAATAAGCGTACATTCAAATTCTTAATCGGTTGGTAAGCCAATTCTGAGGAAAAAATTCCCCACGGAGAAAATGCAATATCTGTTTGCTCAAAAGTATTGGTCTCAATATCAAAACCATTTGTGTAATCATAAACAACCTCTTCGAATTGTTCGATCTTATTTTGACTTACCGTCGCATTGAGTTGGAAGCTGAGTTGGTCTGTAATCGCTACGTTCCCTTGCAACTCAATTCCCATACGATAACTATTGGGCACATTCGTTCGTAAGTTGGAACCAACATCATTTAAAGCTCCGGTGACGACCAATTGATTTCTATATCCCATATAGTAAAAATTAGCTTGCAGTCCATACTTGGCTTTTCGGTATTGATAACCTAGTTCTACATTGTACAAGGTTTCGTGCTCTGGCGTTTCATTCTCTAAGGCATCGACAAAATCGTTTCGTACCGGCTCTAAGTTTGCCACCGCGAAGGAAGCGTAGGCCGATTGACCTTGATCAATGGTATACGTCAAACCCAATTTAGGATTAAAGAAATTATAGTTCGCTTCGACGTCAATCGTCCGTAAATCGTTGTCAATTCCTTTCGTTTGATAAGCTACGTTTCGATATTGCAAATCTCCAAAAAGATTCAGTTTGGGGTTTAATTGGTAGGACGCTTTCGCGAAAATATTAAAGTCTGATTTGTTTCCAACGTTATCGTAATATTCGTCTCGAATATTCAAGTCTTTCCCAAATTGTGCCCAGACAATTTCACCAAAATGATCACCGTCGTATTGATTGTAAGCACCACCGATCGTAAGATCTAAATTATCTTTTTGATAATTAAAATTATAAGTCAATCCATAATAGTCATTATCCAACCATCGTCTACGAATAAAATCTCCTGACTCGATGGTATCCATGCCAATAATCGGCGCGTTGAGTCCATAATCCGAAAAGTCATCTCCTTCCCGAAATTGCTCAAAGTAACCACGACCGTAAGTATAATGGAGCGCGCCTCTAAAACTCAAAGCATCCGTCAACTGCTGTGATAAATGCAATTGATAATGGTCTTGTTGATAATTATCTACCTGGTTATCATAAAGGTAAAAATTGTAGGTCCGACCTGAATTTAAGAGGTTTTCCAATTGGGCCGCTGAATATCCGTTATTGGCGGCGTGTGTACGCATGGCTTCTTCGTCTCCCGTGATCCTAGATTCAGGTGTTCCATACCAAGATTGATTCGTTACTTCTTTACCACTAAAAGCGATGGCCTGCACCACCGTTTTATCACCATAATAGCCTCCAGAAAAGTAATAGGAAGTCAAATCTGCCTGAGAGCGATCAACATATCCATCCGAATTAATTTGACTAAAACGACCATCAAAAGCCCAATGGCCATTGAGTAAACCCGTTCCAACTTTAATCGTATGCTTGCGCGTATTAAACGAGCCAATGGAATTACTCACTTCGCCGTAGGCTTCTTCGTTGAGCGTGTTCGTTTGCAAACTCACCGTGGCACCAAATGCACCCGCTCCATTCGTTGACGTCCCTACGCCTCTTTGAATTTGAATATTTTCCACAGAACTCGAAAAGTCCGGCAAATTCACCCAGAAAGTTCCTAGCGATTCTGCGTCGTTGTAAGGAATCCCGTTGATCGTGACGTTAACCCGCGTTGCATCACTTCCTCGAATTCGAATGCCCGTATATCCAATCCCCGTTCCCGCATCGGAGGTAACCACTACCGAAGGCGTCCAGCGCAAAAGATAAGGAACGTCCAATCCAATATTGTTTTTTTCAATGTCCTCTTTCTTCAAGTTGACATAACTCATGGGCGTTTTATCCGTTGCCCAAGTATCTAATAACTCGATGGGATTCATTTCATAAGCAATTGAAACCATCGTAATATCTAAGGTCGTTTTTTGGTTGACGGAGATGGTCTTGCGCTGAGTCTCGAATCCGACGTAACTCACGATGACCGTATAGTCGCCCGTGGCTAAGCGGTTAAAAATGTAGAAGCCGTCGGAATCCGCCATCGTTCCTCGATCTAATGGTTCCAATTGTATCGAAGCGCCCGGTAACGGTTCGCCGTTGACGTCTGTAATGTTGCCAAAAAGCGTATGTTGTCCCCAGATATTGAGTGCAACACAGCATAAAGCTAAGACAGTAATGAGTTTTTTCATCAGTCTGTTTTGAGTTGAAAAGTTAACAATTAAATCTCCTGTATTTAAGTCTTTCGCTTGCGATGATAAGCCCCGTTTTTGAGCTTGTGCAAAAAAAAATTAGACCATAATGGGGCAACCATTACGTACTACAACTTAAATTTATAAATACATTATGAAATAAACGCCAACACTTAGCGCTGGACGATTTATCCCTTCTCGGCATTATCCGAGCAGGTTCAATGGGTATGATCTCAGCCGGTTTCTATCCAGAAACTTAGGCACCCCGTTTGAGCAATGCAAAGTTAAAGATTCTTTTGATAATTCAATAAGCTTAGTTGTGCTTTCTTTAATCTTTCTTGAGGATTTCCGGTTAGTTCGACGAAAGGCAAGGCTAATTGTCTTAAAGTTGATTGGTACTGATCATAAAGTTGAGTACGCTCGTGGGGATGTTCGCGCAAAGGATCCGCTTCCCAAGGCACATCAATTCCGCAAAGGAAATACAAATCGTACGATCGAGTGGCGAGCTGCGTCGTAATCCAAGGATCACATTGACCATATTTGTATTCGGACCATATTTTCAGTACGACGAGGCTGGTATCACAAAAAAGATAAGCAGGTTCTTGCAGCGCAAAAGTATCTTCCAAAGCCAATTGTCCTTTAGCAATTTCCAATAAATCCGATGCTAAGTAATCCCGCCCTAAAGCTTCCAGATATTCTCGGGCATATTCAGGAACCCAAGGCGCTTGGTAATGATTCGCCAGGGCTTTCGCCAAAGAAGTTTTTCCCGTAGATTCGGGTCCTGTAATTACGATTTTATGCATCCATGCTCCGTTTAATATTTTTAAAAAAAAATAATTAGATCATTTAAATAAGCCTAAATACTTGGGATTAAAAGCCTTGTCTATTAGAATGGTAACATTCTTGAATGACTTTTAAGATAAGTAGGTTTACCAAATAGATTGGTGATTTTGACGGAAGAAAATTTTGCTTCAATCGAGGCGAAAAATGCAGGAAACCATTGGTTTTCAAGGCTTTTTAACGAAGAGTGAAATAAAATTTACTCGTCATAAATTAGTGA
>CALFBG010000360.1 GCA_937951685.1 uncultured Saprospiraceae bacterium
GAAGAAAATTTTGCTTCAATCGAGGCGAAAAATGCAGGAAACCTAGTGGTTTTCAAGGCTTTTTAACGAAGAGTGAAACAAAATTTACTCGTCATAAATTAGTGAATTTATTAGGTAAACCTACTTAAGTACTAAGACAAATTGAATCACTTATAACTTGCCTCATCTTTCGACCAGTCTCTTCGTTACTCAAAGCCTTCCTAAGCAAAGGCTTAGGGCGGTTTTCGTGCCTCAATACTGATCAAAATCTAACCAAAATCTAACACCATTTAATGGCAAACTAATTTTGTCTTAGCACTTAGCTCAAAAAAAAAGTTATGAAAATAAACACTTACTTCCGCTCACTTTTTACAACTGTTTTTCTGTTTTCCTTAATTGGTTTCGGTCAAGCACAATGTCCTGCTGCGTTCTATCCGACGTCCCAATCTGATATTGATAACTTTATTATCAACTATCCCAATTGTACAGATTTGCCGGGCAACTTGAATATTTATAACCTAGGATTGATTACGAATCTGGAAGGACTTAAAAACTTAAAATCTGTTGACGGAGATCTTTACATTCGGTTTTGCCCCCAGCTAACCAACTTGATGGGACTTCGTAATTTAGAATCTGTTAGTGGATTTTTCGCGATCCGTAACACTGATAAACTAACCGATCTGCAAGGCCTCAATAAACTTAAAACGGTCGGTACGAGATTTACTGTTTACCAAAACATAAGCCTTACGAGTATCAGCGGGTTGGATGAACTAACTACCGTTAAAGAACTTCATATCGAAAATAGCCATGCAATGGTTACGTTGGCAGGACCGCCAAAACTCACAGCGGCGACGAATTACATGAGAATTGAAAGCAACAATAACCTAACTACAATTACAGGTTTTGACAAATTAGCTTCCTGTGGTAATTATTTATCCGTGAGCTATAATCCTAATCTAACCGATATAGACGCGTTGGAAAATTTAAAAGAAGTTGAACGTTTAACGATCGAAGGCAATGACCAATTAGGAAGTATTCATGGCTTAAGAAATGTGTGTGCAATTGATGGCTCAATTATCATTGCCTTCAATAATCTTTTGCCAAGCTGTCATGTGCAAGCAATCTGCGATCACCTCGCCGTGACAACTACCGACGTGATGATTACCGATAACGATTCTGGCTGCAACTCAATTGCAGAAGTGAACACCGCTTGCGCAAATGCAGCTTATCCCATCGCCACGACTACCGTCGATCAATGCACGAACATTACAACCATAGATATTTCTACCGCACAAGGAAATAATAATGAATTTATCAATATTTTGGATGCGAACGGAGATATTCTTTGTGGCATCAATGCCAATGGAAATGAACTTGGCTCGACTAATTTTGAGTTGTTCTTACCTGCTACGAATCGAGCAACTGATTTCCCGGTACTCAACAGAGACATTAGCATCACACCAACGACGCAACCTACAAGTGAAGTCCGCCTACGATTATACTACACCGCCGCAGAATTTCAAGCCCTACAAAATACCGATCCAAACATTAGTACCTACGCAGATATTGGCGTAGTTAAATCTCCCGGTGCTTGCAATGGCATAGTCGACGATGGAATATACATTCCCCAATCCAAAAGTGGTCTTTATGGTGGCGGAGACATTTATGTTGAAATTGCGATCACTTCTTTCTCTTCCTTTAATGGCGGCTCCGCCATCAGCATTTTACCCATCGAACTTAGTGCTTTCAAAGCCTCTGCTCGCGCAAAAGACGTCAAGCTAAGTTGGACGACCGCCTCAGAAAAAAACAACGATTACGTACTCGTAGAAAGCAGTCAAAATGGAATTGATTTTAGAGCAATCGGGAAAGTTCAAGGCGCTGGCACAAGCACGATCGCACAGCATTACAGCTTACTCGATCCAACTCCTTTTGTTGGGATCAATTACTATCGACTCAAGCAGTTTGACCTTGACGGGAAGTCCACGTACAGCAATATCATTTCCGCTCAATTTGGTACAACAGAAAACCAACTCAGTGAAATCTATCCTAATCCTAGTCGTTCGGGCTTGGTTAAGCTAGATTATTTTTCTACTACTCAGGAGACTATTTTGATTCGGGTTTATGATCTTACGGGAAGGGTAGTTTTGCAGCGCACAAGCAGTGTAACTCCAGCATCCAATCACTTGAATTTTGATTTTAGTGGACTGGGGAAGGGGATTTTTGTTTTGCAAGTTCGTGGAGAGAATCAGCAATTTCAGCGGAGGTTGGTATTGCGGTAGTGGTTTGGTTGCTCAGTTGAAGGTCAGGGGGGTGTAAAATGAATTTGGTTGAAAACTAGCTTACAAGAATGAGGAATAACTGTCAGTAACCAATAAGCAATAAGAAAAGTACTTTTAGTCCATTTATCTAGAGATGCTTAATGGGTACAATTTTTTGATTAAAAGTCACTAAGCTTCTGATGCTTCGGTAATTTATCAAACCACCTAATCGTCCTCAATGCCACTTCTTTAACAAATACTGTGAATTGTACCATAAGTTCTTCAGGGCATTCATTTCCTTCAGGTTTGAAATTAGACTTTGCGTGCGCCACTTTGTTCCTTGTACTTACTACAATATCTGCTAAATAGATATAGTATTGATTGTAATTATCTAGTTCATTTTTCTTTTTAGTGTATTTGAAATCTTTA
>CALFBG010000361.1 GCA_937951685.1 uncultured Saprospiraceae bacterium
TAAAAGCATATACATTCATTCGGTGCAATTTTTTTTGGTAGCAAAAAGCTAGTACACTAGACTTTATTCGAAAAGAGAATCTAAAACCATAACTAACTGATTATCAATATTCATTTTTCTGCAAAAAGAACTTTCGAATAAAGTCTACTGTAATCTGAATTACTTAACATTTTGAATATGTCTTTTTATCCTACTCTTCGTCTTGTCCTCGTTATGATAGCTAAGGCTATCAAACTCCGGGCATTCCTCGATTAGCATAAAAATCCAAAGCTCAAAAGATCAATAAACTTAAATTACTGTGTACTAGGAAAGGGGTAATTTTGTTCTTGGTTAGGCGCTGGAAGTAACTACTCCGACTAAATTAAGGAAAATAAGGTAAAAATTGAAGACTTGTGGCTGAGATTGTAAGCTTTAGTACGTAAATTTCATCCGGAATTTTATGAATTGATATTTTTGGATATGTGTGCAATTTACTATCTTTGATTTTGTAAGTAATAAACTTACGCTTAATCGTAGTTGTTTTTTTACTACTTTGAAACAAAAAATAGAAGGCTATCTCTCACCCTTAATTTACTATTTGCATCTTGGAAATCGTGGTGTAAAACACAGAGAATAGTAATCACCCAATATTGAAATATAGATATACAATGTTAAAGAGGATTGCTCTTTAGCATTAGTTCTGGAGTTTGATAGCGCGCGGCAATTTAATTTTGTCTGAGTACTTTAAAAAACAAAATCACAAAAAATCACTACAATGAAATTCTTAACTATTATTAGTTTTTGCTTGCTGACGATCTCTTCCGTTTGGGGAAAAAGTGTGCCCGGGAATCCGATAAAGTGGGGAAAAATTCCTGCGGAAGATTTAAAGATGAAAACCTATGCAGCAGATCCAGAAGCAGATGCAATTGTGCTAGGAGAATATGGAAACATTGAGTACTTCGTAGATGAAGCAAATCGAATCAAGTACAAATTTACAGTTCACCGTAGAATTAAAATCTTAAAAGAATCAGCGATTGACCGATACAGCGATATTGAAATTGATTATTACGTAGGTAGTAGTGGAGCTGACGATCAAGTAAAAGGAATCAAAGCACAGTCTTTTACGCCCGCTGGAAATAGACAGACGCTGTCTAAAAAAGATATCTATACCGAAGCGTACAACAAAAACTATAGCATCAAAAAGTTTTCTATTCCTAATGTACAAGTAGGATCGGTCATTGAACACAAATATGTAAAAGAAACTTTTTACGCGGGGAATATCCCTACGTGGTATTTTCAAAAAGAGATTCCAGTACGTATTTCTCGGTACAATTTAAAGATTATGAGTGAGTACCAATTTGTACAGAGCTTTAATGGTCGCGTGGTGACTATCGGTGAAGACACTTATATGTACCAAGGCGTTTCTAAACTGACAATTGTCGATGGCCGAAGTTATACGATGGAGAATCTGCAGGCCGTTGACGGGGAAAGGTACATTACTACGCTGAGAGATTATATGGCGAGTATTTCCTTTTATTTGGAAAGTGTTTATAATGATGGAGCTACAGAGGTTCGTTTGGGAACGTGGGACAATTTTGCGGAGCAACAACGGAAAGATAATTTATACGGAAAGCAGTATTTGAAAAGAGATAATTACAAAGACCTCTTAGCAGCTGCGGAACCAATCCTCAAGAAAAAAAGATCAAGCGAAAAAGCAACCGTCAAAGCACTTTACGAATTTATCAATCGAACGATGAAGTGGGACGAAAATTACCACTACGCGGTATGGTACAAAAAAGAAAGTTTAAATGCCGTTTTTGCAGATAAAAAAGGAAATAGTGGCGAGTTAAATTTAATGCTACTTGCACTTTTGCGCGAAGCAGGAATCAAAGCGTATCCGGTAATGATGAGTACTCGGCGGCATGGGAAAGTGTTGGAAACCTATCCCTTAGATGATCAATTTAATCACGTTTTAGTGCACGCTACAGTTGATGGTAAGCCGATGTTTTTGGATACCAATAATGAATATAGACCCATTGGGTATCCTCGGTTTAGTGCGCTAAACAAGAGAGGCTGGATTTTGAAAGAGAATAGTCACGCATGGATTGATATTCCTGCGCAGTCAGGATCAGACGTTTATTTGGTGACGGCAAAATTAGATGCGGATGGCACCTTAGCAGGAATGATGCAAGGGGCTTATCAAGGATATGCTGGCGTTTCGGAGAGACAGCAGTTCAGAGAAAATAAAAATGGGGAACACTGGAAAAAGCGTTTAGTTGATAAGTATCCAGAAGTGAAAATTGATTCTGTGAAATCCGAGAACCTCAACAATGTTTATAAAATTTTTAAAGATGAAATTCACTGGAGTATTCCAGAGGCAGCTCAAGTGTCTGGCGATTTGATTTATATTTCGCCCGCGTGGTTTTCTGCTTTTAGTGAGAATCCATTTAAGCAAGAAAAGCGTACTTATCCCGTCGATATCGGATATCCATTTAAGGAGCAACTTGTCGTTAATTTGGAATTACCGGAAGGCTACGTCGTAGAAGATTTGCCCGAACCAGTCAATCTCGCATTGCCCAACAAAGGAGGGAAGTTTCAATATTTTATCAAAGAAAAAGATGGGACGTTACAACTCGTGAGTAAGCTTTCGATCAAGCAATTGGTTTTTGAGCCATCAGAATATGCGGGCTTGAAAAAAATATTTGATGCTTTAGTGGAAAAGCACAGCGAGCAATTAGTCCTCAAAAAAGTAAAATAAGCAATGATGAAATTACTACTCAAATTTAAAATACTTAGTCTATTTGCACTACTCTGTTTGGGGACGACACGAAGTCAGGCACAGCAATACGCCGCAGCGAGTATTCCGGATAGTTTGAAAGCAGATGCAAATGCCGTGTTGCGCTATGATTATATGCATTTTGAAATTCTTTCTGCTAAAAAAACTAAAACGACGGTCAAGTACGTGATCACTTTATTGAATGATAAAACTAGGGAAAATGAGCTAGTTTTTTCTTATGATCAGTATTCCGAAATCACCAAATTAGCGGCAAAAGTATACGATGCAAAAGGGGAATTAGTAAAGGAATATGGCATCAAAGATTTTAAGGATGTTGCTGCTTTTGATGGTGTTAGTTTATATAATGATAGTAGGTTAAAACGCCTTGAAATCAATCATCGGTATTATCCTTACACAATTGAATACGAATATGAAAAGGAAGATAATGGAACGATGTCATATCCAAGCTTCACCTTTGGTCGGTTTTTTAGAGGGCACGAACTCTCTATGATGGTATTGAGTATTCCCGAAGAAATGTCGTTTCGCTCTAAGTTGAAAAATATTGAATTGGAGCCAACCGTTTCTACGAATAGAGGCGTGAAAAAATACACTTGGCTCGCTAAAAATATTCCTGCTTTTAAAAGGGAACGATATATGCCCGTGGGGGACGAAGTCTTACCGATCCTGATCTTGGCTCCTGACGAGTTGCACGTAGAACGATACAAAGGAAAAACGAACAACTGGGCTGCTTTTGGAAAATTCATGTATGACCTCAACGAAGGGCGAGATGAAATTTCATCTAAGCTAAGTGGAAAAATTAAAACCTTGACCGCAGGTGCAAAAACGGATCGGGAAAAGATTAAAATTTTATATAAGTATTTACAAGAAAATAATCGTTACGTGAGCGTGCAATTAGGGATTGGAGGTTGGCAAACTTTTGACGCTAAGTACGTAGAAAAAAATAAATATGGAGATTGTAAAGCACTCTCTAACTTTATGAAATCTATGCTAAAGGAAATAGGAATTAAATCGTACACCGTATTGGTAGACGCAGGAGACAAGCCGAGAAAAATTCAAGCGGACTTTTCTGTGAATGCCTTTAATCATGCGATTCTACACGTGCCAGAAGAAGATATTTGGCTAGAGTGTACCAGTAAGAATTCGCCCTTTAATTATTTAGGTTCCTTTACAGAAGGTAGGGATGTTTTGTTGATTACCGAAGAAGGTGGAAAATTAGCCAAGACGCCTTCGTTGAAGATCGAAGAGAATCTACTCCAAAACGATGCTGTGATTACTTTGCTTCCTTCGGGAGCTGCGAAGTTGGAAAATAAAGAAACATGTACGGGGGAAAAGCACGAACGATACCGAAGGGAAATTGCCCAATCGGATTTAGAAGGTTGGTTTCATGAGGAGAAAGATTTACCTTCCTTCACAATTGAAAGTCTAGATTTGAGTTATGAAGAAGATGAGCCGCAAGCCGCACTAGCTTACACGCTACAAATACCAAGATATGCTTCTAAAGCAGGGAAGCGGTTATTTGTACCCATCAATTGTCTCAATACTTTTACGGAGAATTTACCGGAAGATAAAGATCGTCTTTATCCGATTCAAATTAGTTTAGGTTCTTCCAACGAAGATCGTATTTCCCTGCAAGTTCCAGAAGGTTACGAAGTGGAAAGTATTCCCGAAAAGGAAATCAAATTGAACACAGCCTTTGGAAGTTATACTGTCAATATTCAAGTAGAAAATAATCAAGTGAACTACGAACGGAAGCTTGTGCTGAAATCAGTGGATTTGCCCGCTGCTCGCTACAACGAATTGCGTGATTTTTACAAAGCAATCACAAAAGCAGACAAAATGAAGTTGGTTTTGGTAAAGAAAAAAACATAAGCTTCGATGTAAAGAAGCTCTAAATAATAAAGCTCATGAGATTATTGTTAATGGTAATGTTTTGCCTTTGTTACGGCGTGGGACTTAGTGCCAAAAAGTTACCAAAAAATCCAATGAAGTGGGGCGAAATTCCCACCGAGGATTTACAAATGACTAGCTACGAAGCAGACCCCGAAGCGGCGGCAGTTGTTTTAGGTCGCTTTGGAACGATTAAGTATTTCGTGGAAGGCGGTTACGTCAAATATAAATTTCAAGTTCATAAGCGGATTAAAATACTGAAAGCATCCGCTCTGGATGCATACGCGGATTTTGAGATTACGCATTCTGCCAGCAATCAGTATAAGTTGAAAAAATTAAAGGTTCAGTCTTTTACGCCAGATGGAGCAAGGCAGAAAGTGCGTTCCCGCAACAAATTTCTAGAAGAGCAAGATGAATATACCTTGAATACTAAAGTTGCGATTCCTAATGTGCAAGTCGGTTCTGTGATTGAGTATAAATACACCATTACTTCTATGGCAGCGAAGGAACCTCCTTCGTGGTATTTTCAAGAAGAAATTCCTGTACGATTTTCCTTGCTCAACGTTACGACACCTGAGATGATGCAGTTTCTGTATTACGTTAATGGTCAAGAATATATGACGGATAACGGAGATGGTAGTTATACCTACCAAGGGATTTCTAAGTGTAAAGTAATTGATGGCAGAAGTTTTATGATGGAAAACTTACGTGCGGTAGAAGGAGAAGATCACATTACCACCATTAGTGATTATTGGGCCAGCGTATCTTTTTATTTGCAAAGTTATGAGTACTACGGAGAAACAGTAGTCGTCTTGAAGGATTGGGAGCATTTCGCCAATCAGCTGCGTTTATTCGGTGGCTTTGGTGAAATAACCAGTATGATTGAGGAAGATAAAAAAGGCAATGTAATCATCAGAATAGGGGAGCGCAACAAAGCACTACTCGCAGCAGCAGCGCCTATTCTGGAAGACAGCAGCTTGACCGAAAAAGCACGATTGACCGCTTTGTACGATTTTATCAATCAAGAAATAAAATGGAATGATTACTACAGCGCTGTATCGGATGACTTAGATACTGTTTTTGATAAAAAGGAAGGCGCTAGTGCGGATATGAATTTACTATTGTTGGCTTTGCTACGGGCTGCAAACATTGAGGCATATCCTACAATGCTGAGTACACGTAGTCATGGGAAAGCGATTGAGATAAGTCCATTACAAAAGCAATTCAATTATACCATGCTAATGGTAATTATAGACGGCGAAGTACTTTTTGTAGATACGCGAAATAAGTTGCGTCCCATTGGTTATCCGAGCCCAATCGCCTTGAATAAAAGAGCTTGGGTGATTAAGGATTCTACGAATGAGTGGATCGACCTTCCTGCCCCCACTGGTGCAAGCATTTACTTGATTAACGCAAATTTACAAGCGGATGGTACTTTAGAAGGCGTTATGAAAAATGCTTATCAAGGCTACGATGCGATTACACAAAGGACTTTACTCCAAGCGCAAAAATATGAGGAAACTTGGAAGGAAAAGTTAACAGATAAATATCCAGAGCTTAAAATGGATACCTGCCGCTTTGAAAATGTGGAAGATGTTGAGGCTTTATTAAAAACGGAATTTAATTGGTCTTTACCCGAAGCCGCACAAGTCTCCGGTGACTTAATGTATCTTTCTCCCAGTTTTTTTTCGGCGTATAGCGAAAATTTCCTCAAGCAAAACGAACGAATCTATCCCGTAGATTTCCCTCATCCTTTTAAGGAGCAACTGGTGGTCAATATCCAACTTCCAGCAGGTTATATCGTCGATGAACTGCCCGAACCGGTCAATCTGGCTTTGCCCAATAAAGGCGGCGCATTTCAGTATTTAATTAAAGAAAAAGATGGTTCGCTACAAGTGATTAGCAAACTATCCATCAAAAAAGTCATTTTTCAGCCGTGGGAATATGGCAATTTGAAAAAATTGTTTGATTTAATCGTCGAAAAACATGGAGAACAATTGGTCTTGAAAAAGGCGCCATAAATATTTTTGAAAATCTTTTACGATTAAATCTACCCGTAGAAGGATTCGTAAGTCGTTTATGGAGGAACAAGCTACTTTTCAATTCGTCAGTAACGTTACAACAAAAAGCAAAAATAGGAACAGTGCCTCCAGCACTTGCCACAAGGCATTTTGAGTTTTAAAACAACTTCTTTGTAAATCTTGATTCAAAGCGTATCTTTGGGAGGATTAAACATCCAAATATGACGCAGCAGATTTACCAATCTCTCCAAACCGCTAAAAATCAGGGCGAAAAGAAGTTTGTCGTACTGATTGATCCCGATAAAATTCGACTGGGGAACATGAATAAGGTTCTAGAGTTGGCCGTAAAGGCTAAAGTCGACTACTTTTTTATCGGCGGTAGTTTGATTGTCAACAATATGCTGGACCAATGTCTGACCTCCATTCGGGAGCGTTGTGATATTCCAATGGTTTTATTTCCTGGAAATTCTTTTCAATTGAGCTATCGCGCTGATGCGATTCTCTTCCTTTCCTTGATCTCTGGTCGTAATGCAGATTTGCTCATTGGTAAACACGTCGTTAGTGCGCCGTACTTGAAAATGAGCCCACTCGAAATTATTTCTACGGGATATATGCTCGTCGATGGCGGCGTACCAACGACCGTTTCGTACATGAGTAATACGCAACCGATTCCTGCAAATAAGGATGATGTTGCTTTGTGTACTGCAATGGCGGGAGAGTTACTCGGTCTCAAAATGATGTATATGGACGCCGGAAGTGGTGCGGCTAATCCCGTTAGCACTTCCATGATTGAAACGGTAAGTAGTGGTATTCAAATTCCCTTGATTGTTGGAGGAGGCATTCGTACGCCAGAAAAAGCTTTGGCAAATGCGAAAGCGGGAGCAGATGTAATTGTGGTTGGTAACGCCATTGAAGAAGAACCAGAGTTGATTTTGGAAATGGCGGAAGCAGTGCATTCCATTCGCGTCGGTGTTTAAATGTTAAATAGGGCTAGTCAAGGGATTTTAATAAAAAATGGCACTGGCAGGAACTTGTATCCCGAAAGATTAGTTGGCAAGGTGTATTTAAAAGTTAAAATTTTCAGCGCACTAGCGTGCAAAAAAGCAATAGAATTTGGAATCAGGAATTGTCATTAAGTCTACGGGAAGTTGGTATCAGGTTTTGTTGGAAGACGGAAGTGAAATTCAATGTCGAATTATCGGCAAGTTTCGCCTGAATGGACTCAAGTTAACGAATCCGGTAGCCGTTGGAGACGCGGTGAGCATCGAAAAAGAGGCAGATGGACTAACGGGCGTTATTCGCAAAATCGGCCAACGCCGGAATTATGTCGTCCGACAATCTCCCCGCAAAAAGCATCACCTCCACCTACTCGCCAGCAATATTGATCAAGCCGTACTTGTCATTACGATCGCACAGCCCAAATTAAAGCAAGGTTTTATTGATCGGTTCTTATTGATGACGGAGCCACACGATATTCCGGCTTGTATTGTGTTTAATAAATCGGATGTTTACGAAGAGGAAGATTTGTTGGTTTTTGCAGCACTCAAAGATATTTACGAATCCATCGGCTATCAAACGCTACTCGTTTCTGCCAAGACGGGCGATGGCGTGGCAGCGCTAAGGGAAGTGTTGAAAGATAAAACTTCTTTGGTCAGTGGTCAATCTGGTGTGGGTAAATCTACCTTGATCAATCAATTACAAGCCAATTTGGGTTTACGGACAGGCGATCTTTCGGATTATTCCGGCAAAGGGCAACATACTACAACTTTTGCAGAAATGTTTACCTTGGATGTTGGGGGCTACATTATTGATACGCCGGGTATCAAAACTTTGGCATTTAATAACTTGGAGCCGATGGATGTTTCCCACAACTTCAGAGAGTTTTTTGCGGTTTCTTCCGAATGTAAATTTGGAGATTGTTCGCATCGCAACGAGCCCAAGTGCGCGGTAAAGGCAGCCATTGAAGACGGCACGATTAGTGAATTAAGATATTACAATTACGTGCAGATACTCGAGGAGATAGAAGATCAAAATTATTGGGAACGACATAAAGAATTATAAAATGTCCTATTCAGGAAGACGTAGATATAAAACTAGACGGGAAAAATACGAAAAGACTAAGCGCAACGCACGCCTTATTTTCGCTTTTGGTTTCGTTGCACTGCTGGTGTTGATCTATAAAAATCGCTGGTCAATTTATGACTGGTTCCACACCTTTACGTACTAATTTTTAT
>CALFBG010000362.1 GCA_937951685.1 uncultured Saprospiraceae bacterium
TAGAAGAAGAGCGAGATGTAAAAGCAGAGAAAGGCGCTTACTTCGTTAGTAAAACGATTGAGCTGGCGATTCAAGGAAAAAAGACTTGGTTAATTGCGGCGGATGTCAATCAAAACCACGCAGCGATTGTAGCATTATCAGAAAAAATAAAAAACTCGAAGCATTTAGTTACCCAAGTCAATCAAGATATTAAAGCCGGAACGAGCCAATTAATCGAGTTGGTAGGATCTTCCGATGGATTGCAAACTACTGCGGATCAAGACCGAGATGTCCGGCACTTCTCAAACACTCTCTTTAATATCATGAGAGGTGGAATCTTTAACGATAATTATCAAATTGAAAAGTGGGACTTTGAGCAGTATTTAGCTGGTGCCAATCAACAGGTTTACAAGAGCAACACTGATTTTATAGCAGCACTTCCGGAGCAATTTTCTTTGTTTGAACTCAGAGGACATTGTGCGCAGGTTGAAGATGCAGATTTGCTGCGTTTATCAATGGAGTATTTGCCGCTTTTCTTCAGTCGAAGACATGGCGATCCTAGCCGACCGTGGAATCAGTTTTCTATCAACACTCGTAGTGAAATCGATGGCTCTAAAATTTTAGATTATGAAGGAAACTGGCGTGATATCTTCCAAAACTGGGAAGCTTTAGTACACGCTTATCCTGCCTTTATCGAAAGTATGGTCTGCAAGTTTTTAAACGCATCTACTTTCGAAGGCTACAATCCATATCGAGTTACCAAAAGTGGCTTCGATTGGGAAACGATTGAGCCAGATAATCCTTGGTCTTATATCGGCTACTGGGGCGATCATCAAATTATTTATTTGTTGAAATTCCTTGAATTTTTTGAGGCTTATTCTTCCACGACTTTACAAGCATATTTTGGTCAGGATATTTTTGTTTATGCCAATGTCCCTTACAAAATAAAATCCTTCGACGCGATCCTTTCCAACCCCAAAGATACCATCGAATTTGACGAGGAACTCGATCTCGAAATCCGCAAGGCTAAGCTTAGCGTTGGGGCAGATGGTGCTTTGTTGAAAAATAAATCCGGAGCGCTTCACCGCGTAAGTTTTATTGAAAAAATATTAGCGACGTTACTTTCTAAATTATCCAACTTTATTCCCGAAGGCGGTATTTGGATGAATACCCAACGACCAGAATGGAACGATGCGAATAATGCTTTAGTGGGAGATGGTGTTTCGATGGTGACGCTTTATTATACGCGCCGCTTCTTGGTTTTCTTCCGTAAAATATTAGCCGCCTCGGATATGGAGCAGGTCAAGGTTTCCGAAGAATTGCTTGTTTTTTATGAAAAAATTCAAAGCGTTTTGGCGGATAATAAATCCTTATTGCAGGGTGCTATTAATGATGCAGATCGAAGCCAGATCGTTCGTGCGCTAGGGGAGGCGGGTAGTAACTTTAGAAATCAGATTTATGCAGTATCCTCTTTCTCTGGTCAAAAAAGGGAATTGTCCTTAAAAAAGTTGCGGGAATTTATAGACTTGAGCATCCAATATACCGAACATACCATTCAAGCCAATCAGCGAACAGATCAGTTATACCACGCGTATAATTTGCTCTCCGTTTCTGACGATCAAAGCGAGGTTTCCATATCGCGATTGAACGAAATGCTGGAAGGACAAGTGGCTGTACTGAGTTCGGGGTACTTAAGCGCCGAAGCTTGCTTGGAAGTATTGAATGGCTTAAAGCAGAGTAAGTTGTTCCGCCAAGATCAATACAGTTACCTGCTTTACCCGAATAAGGAATTGCCAGGATTCATGGATAAAAATAAAATCCCTGCGCAAGCCGTTGCGGATTCAAAATTATTAACGCAATTACTCGAAGATGATGCTTTGGGAATAATTGAAAAAGATATTAAAAACGACTATCACTTTAACGGTAGTTTCAAAAATGCAAGAGACTTAAGTGCGGCCTTAGATAAGCTTTCTCCAGCACTTTATGGCGAGTTGGTTCGCGAAGAAAAAGAACAGGTGCTACAAGTTTTTGAGGACGTTTTTAACCATAAAGAATTTACGGGAAGATCTGGTACTTTTTATGGTTACGAAGGCTTAGGCTCGATCTATTGGCACATGGTTTCGAAGTTGCAATTAGCCGTACAGGAATGTTGCCTTAAGGCGATTGAAAGCGAAGCCGCAGAAAGTATCATCGGCGGATTATTGGAACACTACTACGAAATCAACGAAGGAATCGGGGTGCATAAATCTCCTGATTTGTATGGTGCATTTCCTACCGATCCTTATTCCCATACGCCTGGAGGCAAAGGTGCACAACAACCCGGAATGACGGGACAGGTCAAGGAGGATATCTTAAGTCGGTACGGCGAGCTAGGCGTATTCATCAAAGGCGGAAAAATGTTATTTAATCCTTGTATGTTGCGCAGAAATGAATTTTTGCAAGCGCCGCAAAGCTTTAAATACTCAACGGTGGCAGGAGTCGTAAAAGAAATTCAGTTAGCTACAGATTCCCTTTGTTTTAGCTTTTGTCAAGTGCCAGTGATTTATGAAATTGGCGCGTCAAACGGTGTAACGGTCGTCCTTGAACAAGCAGAAAATGTTTCCTTCGATGGCTTAAGTTTAGACCATGATTTCAGTCAACATATTTTTGAAAGAAGTGGGGCGGTCGATCGAATAATAGTACAATTAAAAGAAGCATTATTGAAGTAAGTACAAAAACAGGCAAGTTATTTTTAACACCAACTAGGTTCAATCTATTTTAAAATGAGTATAACACGACTAAAAAAAATTATTTTAAAAACCAGTATGGTCTTCCTAGTATTGTTCTGTTTTTCGTGTGAAAATACTGAAAGTAACAAAGATTCAAAACCAACACAATCCATAAAAGAGGTGAAAGCAAAAGACATTTTAGGAAATAAAGATTATCTAGCTATTTCCTTTGGCGGATATCGCAAGACATCGCGAGATCAGCAACCTACCATCGCAGAACTCAAGGAAGATATGAAAATAATATCTGCCATGGGAATAAGAATTATTCGAACTTACCAAACGAAATTAGCGCACGCTTCCAACGTCGTCAAAGCGATTAGTGAACTCAAAAAAGAAGATCCTAATTTTGAAATGTACGTGATGCTAGGCGCTTGGATTGATTGTGAAAACGCTTGGACCGATCATCCGAATCACGATGGCGAAGATGAAGTCGCAAATGCTGCCGAAATCCAAAGAGCTGTTGATTTAGCCACTGCTTATCCAGATATTATCAAAATCATTGCCGTTGGGAACGAGGCGATGGTAAAGTGGGCAGCGACCTATTTTGTGCAACCTAGGGTAATTTTGAAATGGGTAAACCATTTACAAAATTTGAAAAAAGCAGGTGAATTAGATAAAGAGCTTTGGATAACTTGTTCCGATAATTTTGCGTCGTGGGGCGGGGGAGAAGCCCTCTACCATACACCAGAATTGACGGAGTTGATCAAAGCGGTAGATTATGTTTCGATGCACACGTATCCGATGCACGACACGCATTACAACCCTTCTTTCTGGGGCGTAGGCGAGGACGAACAAGCACTTTCTAAAACCGAAAAAATTACTAAAGTGATGGAGCGTTCGTTAGCTTATGCGATTGCTCAATACGAAAGCACGGCTAATTATATAAAAAGTTTGGGTATCGACAAACCAATTCACATTGGGGAATCCGGTTGGGCAAATGCTTCCAATGGATTTTATGGCCCGGATGGTAGTAAGGCGACGGATGAATATAAGCAAGCGCTATATCATCAGTTGCTGCGAGCTTGGACGAACGAAAAAGGCTTGTCTTGCTTTTATTTCGAAGCCTTTAATGAACCGTGGAAAGATGCTGGAAATCCCGGCGGCTCCGAAAATCACTTTGGCCTTTTTACCGTAGATGGTCAAGCCAAATATGCTTTATGGGACTTAGTCGATCAAGGTGTTTTTAAGGGATTGACGCGTGGTGGGAATGCGATTAAAAAGACACATAATGGAGATAAAGCAACTTTGCTGGAAAGGGTAAGATTGCCAGAAACAAAAAATGCTTTAACGACTTGGTAACTTCAATGATTGATCAGAAGTTGTTTTAAAATAGATTTTAATCTTTACACCTGCCGGCCAGCAGGTGTAAAGATTGCAAGCTAGTACCTCAGTTTTTTATCGTCACCGCAGCTATGGCTGCATAAACTTTGAATAGAATTTACCGCTTGCGGATGAGCTGCAAAAGAGCTTTGTCCTAAATTACAAGCCTTTACCTACCGACAGGCAGGTTCAATTGCTAACATCATTTTAAAACCACTTCTCCGTATTATTGTAAGGAAAATATTTCAATATGAAAAAAGTACTATATCCTTTATCAGCGATCCTGCTTTTAACATTTGTCTTTTGTATGAATCCTACTGCTCAAAAAGATAGCGAAGATTTGCTTGTGAAAGTATATGAAACTTCGGCTAGTGGAAATCAATTGCAGCGATTGAAAAATTTTACCGTTGCAGATTCAAGCTTTACGATAAAAATAGATCCAACAAAGAAATTTCAAACCATCACCGGATTCGGAGGCTCATTTACAGAAGCGTCTGCTTACCTCCTAAATCAATTGAGCAAACCGAATCGAGGAAAAATTTTGGAAGCTTATTTTGGCGAAACCGGCGCCAGGTATTCGCTTACTCGAACGCATATGAATTCTTGCGATTTTTCCTTAAGTAATTATTCTTATGCACCGGTAGCAGATGATAAAACCTTAGAAAATTTTAGCATAAAAGAAGATCAAGACGATTTGATTCCCATGATAAAAGATGCTATGGCAGTCTCTAAAGAGGGATTCAAGATTTTGGCTTCTCCTTGGACGGCACCACCTTGGATGAAAGATAATAACGATTGGCGGGGAGGAAAGTTATTGCCAAAATATGAGGATACTTGGGCCTTGTTTTTTTCAAAATATATAACAGCTTATCAGGCGGAAGGTATCGACATTTGGGGCTTTACCGTAGAGAATGAGCCTTTAGGGAACGATAAAAACTGGGAGAGTATGCATTTCTCCGCAGCAGAAATGACCGCTTTTGTTCAAGAAAAATTGGGACCAACATTAGAAGCAGCGGGTCATGATGTTAAACTATTAGGCTATGATCAAAATCGAGGAGACGAATTGAAACACTGGGTAGACATCATGTTTGCAGACGAAGCTTCTTCCAAATATTACGATGGTACTGCCGTACATTGGTATGCCAGTACCTATGATTATTTTCCAGCATCTCTACGCTACGCAAAAGAGAAAGCACCGGATAAATACCTTATCCAATCCGAAGGATGTGTTGATTCAGAAGTTCCTAAGTGGAAAGATGATCTATGGTATTGGTCGAAAGAAGCGACGGATTGGGGCTGGGATTGGGCACCAGAAAGCGACAAACATTTACATCCTAAATACGCTCCCGCTAATCGTTATGCTCGCGATATTATTGGCTGTTTGAATAATTATGTGGATGGTTGGATTGACTGGAATATGGTTTTGGATACGCAAGGCGGACCTAACTGGTTTAAGAACTGGTGTGTCGCTCCCGTAATCGTAGATCCAGCAAAAGACGAGGTTTATTTTACGCCGCTTTACTACATTATGTCCCATTTTAGTAGGTACATAAGACCAGGTGCGCAACGAATACACTTTGAACATACCGATCCAGAATTAATGGTTACCGCCGCCGAGAATCCAGATGGGACGATTGTTGTAGTTCTTTTTAATGAACAAAGTAAAGTGAAAAATATTAAACTAACATTAGGAGAAAAATCAACGGCGATTAGCATAACTGGACAAGCAATACAAACTGTAATAATCGAATAAAACTAAATAAAAACCAAAGAAATGACACAAGTCAAAACTACACCAAGAGGTAAAGTACCCGTGCTACAGAAATTCTCATTTGGAGCGGGGCATTTAGTGCTAAACCTATTGCCCGGCGCATTAGGTATTTTCATGTTTTTTCTACTTTCTGCCTTTGGAATGGATCCATTTTTGGCTGGTCTCTTGGGAGGACTCCCCAGACTATTTGATGCACTTACCGACCCAATTATGGGTTACATTACCGACAATACTAAATCAAAATACGGTAGACGACGACCTTATATTTTCGTCGGTGCGATCCTGAGTGGTATTTTATTTGCCGTTCTTTGGCAACTGGATGCTGGAGATTCACAAATGTATAACTTCTGGTATTTCCTTATTTTTTCTATGATCTTTTTGATAGGAAACACCATGTTCGCTACGCCATTGATTGGGCTTGGTTACGAAATGACTTCCGACTATAACGAGCGAACGAACCTCATGGCTTTTTCCCAGACAATTGCTCAAATTGCGTGGATGGTGGTGCCTTGGTTTTGGGTAATCATTGCCTCGCCGGATATTTTCCCAGTAGGATCAGAAGAGCTGGCGCGAATTGCAGGACTTGGCCTATCGGAAGCCGAAGCCGCTAAAATGACCGAGCAAGCGCTACAGGCGAATGGGGTTCGAAAAATGTCAGTTGTCGTCGGTGTGATTTGTATGATCTTAGGTATCCTTCCGGCTATTTTCTGTAAAGGAATTGACGCCTCTCAGATGGACAATAGAAAGGAGCTTTCTTTTTTCAAAATGTTTGATAATTTAAAAGACCTTTTTGCCAGTATCGTTCAGGTTTCTAAAAATAGACCTTTCATGAGACTTTGCGGTGCTACTTTTTTAGTATTTAATGGCTTTCAATTGGTCGCATCCTTTAGTTACTTTATTATTGTTTATTATATGTTTCAAGGCGACTTTGGCGCGGCTGGAAACTGGCCGGCCTGGTTCTCTACGGTGACTGCATTTGCTACTGCTTTTATGGTTATTCCAGTGATCTCATGGCTTTCTAATAAATATGGAAAACGACAAGCATTTGTTATTTCCACGGTGATTTCAATTGTTGGTTACATCTTGAAATGGTGGGGATTCGATCCGGGGAATCCGTGGTTGATCTTTATGCCAATCCCTTTCATGGCTTTTGGACTCGGCGGTCTTTTTACCTTGATGATGAGTATGACGGCGGATGTGTGCGACTTGGATGAATTAGAAAATGGTATGCCGCGAAAAGAAGGAACCTTTGGTGCGATCTATTGGTGGATGGTGAAGTTGGGACAAGCCATAGCTTTGGTGTTGGGTGGACTCGTGTTGAAGTTGGTTGGATTTGATCAGAACGCGACCATTCAAACTGCGGAGACGATGATCAATTTAAGAATTGCAGATATTGTAATTCCGGCAGTTACCGCAGCAATGGCGATTGGAATTATGTGGAACTACAGTCTTACCGAAAAACGAGCAGAAGAGATCAAAGAAATACTGGTTGAGCGCCGAGGGGAAATATAAGCCTTTGCTTAGGAAGGCTTTGAGTAACGAAGAGACTGTTCAAAAGATGATGCAAGTTAATAAGTAAAATAATTTGTATTGTTACTTAAGGCTGTTTTCGTACCTCAAGACTGATCAAAATCTAACACCATCTAATGGCAGATTAACGTTGTCTTAGTACTTGCTTTAAAAACAAACTTGTTACATGAGTTGTGTCAAACAACTTCAATAAAAATTAAGGAGAAAATTATGTCTTTTAGAAAAGAAAAAATGTTGACGCTAGGAGGAATGAACTTCCGTTCAAAATCAACGGAAGAACTGAAGCAATTATTTAATGCGATCATGGCGGCAGGGACACACGGAATTTGTTTCAGTGCCTACGAAGATGGACAATCTCCCGGGCACGTGTTGCAGGAAAGTTTGGTTCGACGTCGAATTGAAAAGCTTAAACCTTATTCTAAATGGGTGCGTTCTTTTTCCTGTATTGAAGGGAACGAATGGATTCCTAAAATTGCGAAGGAGAACGGAATGAAAACTTTAGTCGGTGCTTGGTTGGGCGACGATTTAGAAATGAACGAAAAAGAAATTGAAAGCTTGATTGAGTTGGCTAAAGCCGGACACGTAGATATTGCAGCGGTAGGTAATGAAGTCCTCTACCGAGATGATCTTTCCGAAGAAAAACTGTTGGAGTATATTCATCGCGTTAAAGCCGCTTTGCCAGACATTCCAGTTGGCTACGTCGATGCTTATTATGAATTTAGAGACCGACCGCAAATCTCCGCCGCCTGTGATGTAATTTTGGCAAACTGTTACCCTTATTGGGAAGGCTGCCACATTGATTACTCCTTGATGTATATGAAACAAATGTATCAGCAAGCCCTCGAAGCCGGAAAAGGAAAAAAAGTAATTATTACAGAAACCGGTTGGCCAACGGAAGGTGGTGCGTTAGAAGGTGCAGAAGCTTCTTGGCGAAATAGCTTACAGTATTTTATCAATGCACAACAATGGTCCGCAGAAGACAATATTGAGTTGTTCTATTTTTCTTCTTTTGATGAAAGTTGGAAAGTAGAATCGGAAGGTGGCGTAGGTGCTTATTGGGGCTTATGGGACAAACACGAATTATTGAAATTTTAAAACCGCTAGACCAATCGCAGCAATTGAGCATAAAGTATTCCTCCGTTTTTAGAATGCTCGATTGCTGTGAACGAAGCAGGCTACTTTTAATTTTAAAAATAAAAGGAATTTAGCAAAAAACACCAAAGTTTAAAAGTTTATCAGTAGACTAAAAGATAAAGCAAAACCTAACTCAGCTACTGCTATTTTTTTTTTATCGAAAAGATTCCTCCCCGCGATGAAACAGCTTAAGCAATAGTTTTTAAAAAGGCTAATCCGCAAAATCCAGTACGCTGTAACCCTGGGAGCTATTCAATTTCATTACCGAACTTCCATAACA
>CALFBG010000363.1 GCA_937951685.1 uncultured Saprospiraceae bacterium
TTCCAATTTAACCAAAGAACAGGGTAGCATTCAATTAGAATTTGACTTCTGGGAATAAAGCATCCGAAGGCTTAAATTACAGTAGACTTTATTCGAAAGTTCTTTTTGCAAAAAATGAGTATTGATAATCAGTTAGTTATAATTGTAGATTCTCTTTTCGAATCATGTTTAGTGTAATATGGATTTATTAGGTAAACCTACTTTAATTAAAGAAGTTGTTTAAAAACTCCAAAAATGTTTACGAATTGATCTTTTGTCCAACTTTTCAGCTTTTTCATCCTCCGTAGCGCTGCTACGAACTCCTAAAAGAGCTTCAATCTGCCTGCCGGCAGAGGCAAGTTTGAACAAAAAACGCTGCTTACTTGCGTGAAGGCAAAGCCCTTCTCAACTGCTTTTAGAATTATTAAACAACTTCAAACAAAAATTTAAATAATACTAGTCATGTCTAAAACACTGATTATTTTTGATATAGATGGAACACTTTTACACTCGAATCACGTAGATAGCCATTGCTTCGCCATTGCCTATAAAGATGTTTTTGGAATTGATTTCCCTAGCATCGACTGGACCTATTTTCCCCACGTCACGGATACAACTATTTTTGATACCGTCATCAAGGAGCATTTCAATCGACCCGCAACGCTATCCGATAAAGAAATCATGTTGGATCGCTTCATTGCGCTTTTAGAAGAAAACCGAAGAAATCAACCCGAACGCTTCATGGAAGTACCCGGTGCAAAATCTTTGGTCGATCGCTTGATTGCCGACGACCGGTTTACCCTCGGGATTGGTACCGGAGGTTGGGCACGTCCGGCAAAATTAAAACTAAAACACGTTAATATTCAAACCGACCCCTTGTACATGAGCTTTGCGGATGACAATTGGACGCGGGAAGCCATCATCCGTGGGGTGTATACGCAATTAGCGGAAGCTAAAGAAAGCTACGAGCGAGTCGTCTACGTAGGAGATGCTGTTTGGGATGTCAATACAACTCGGAATATGGGAATTGATTTTATTGGCGTGCGGGTAAATGGAGACTTAGAAAAATTAGTAGGAGAAGGCGCAGCGACGGTCTTACAGCATTATCTCGATCAAGATCAATTCATGGAAGCGGTAGCACAAGCCACGGTTCCAAAAAATATCAAATAAAGCTCATTTTTGGGGAACAATTTGGCGGGCAGATTGGTTTATACCTTTGAAAGCTGCGGCAAACGTGCTGAAACGCTTATTCCGCCTAGGAAACAACGAAAAAAAATAACTTTTTTGAAAAAACTTTAAAGGAATTCTTGTAATTTTAAAAATAGCTGCTATCTTTGCGTAGCTTTTCAGAAAAGCATATTACAATACATGATTTGGTAGCTCAGCTGGTAGAGCATTTGACTTTTAATCAAAGGGTCCTGGGTTCGAACCCCAGCCAGATCACATTCAAAAGCTCAAGTCTTAGACTTGGGCTTTTTTTGTCGCTAGTAGAGCCTAAATTAGACAAAAAAATAGCGCCGCTTGGAATCCCAGGCGGCGCTATTTTTGTTGGGTACTTACCCGTTTTGTTAAATCCTTATCGCTCCAAAATCACGAAAAATTCATTGCCTCTCCTAGGCTTGATGGAGTTGTGGCAAGGCGCAAATGTTTTTATGTTGAAGAGCGGTTCGAAGTAACGCCGATATTCTTCCTCCGTGCCACCAAAGGGGCGTTTCTCCAAATCTCCCGTCAAGGGAATATCAAACCACACTCCGACTAATTTTCCTCCCGTTTTCAATAAAGCGTGCATCTGTTCTGCGTATTGCGTTCTGTTTTCTGGTAACGGCGGAAAAGAACAAAAGAAAGTTTGCTCCAAGATCAAGTCGTATTGTCCTTGGTGCTGAAAAAAGTCCTCGCACAATAATTGCTCCGCCGGAAAATCAGGAAATTGCTTCGCGAAGTTTTGCAAAGGCCGCTCCGCAATATCCAGCACGTAAGTATTGGTAAATCCTTGTTCGAACAAATAAGCCGCTTCGTAAGCATTCCCCGCGCCCGGAATCAGAATGCGGAGCGTTTTATCTTCCAATTGATCAATGTAAGTTTGGATGGGCGTAGAGGGAAAGCCAATGTCCCATCCGGTACGATCTTCTTGGTAACGGAGTTGCCAGTACGCTTTGGTGGCATTGGTATTTTTTATAGTACTCATGGTGGTGGTTTTAGTAAAAACTATTGGTTTGATTTGTATTCCTAAAGATACGCGATAAAAATAAAATTTGAAGGCGTTTTTAGACCTTGATTTAGATTTGCTGAAAAGAAGGAACGTAGCATCTTTTGATAGCAGGGAGAATTGCAACGCTTTTTGAGCCATTGCTCAATGGGAGGAAAGGTGATCTTGTTGTTTAGAGTCTTTTCCGTAGTGCCATATTGATGGATGGGTTAGTAGGAATGATTGAGTAGCGAAAAATAGTGGCGGATTTTTCTGGAGAAATTTTTTTAGAAAAAATTAGGGGAGGGGGAATTTAATTCCCTAGGCATGCCCGTACCTTTGAGGTAGTTAAAGAAAGTGATCTAAATATCCGAATTAAGCTAAGCGCTTTAACAGAACGATCTCAATTAATTTTCATAAAAAAATAGTAATATGCAAACGTATTAAATTATTTTACTATATTTACGAGTGCCTATTTATTAAAACATCAAATTTTAGCTTTATGCGGCTCGCCCTTCAATTAAGTTGTCAACCCAATAGCGTATTGCCGATCAATTACCAATATCCTATTTCCTCTTGGATTTACAAGGTATTGTCTAGTGCTGATTCTGAATTTGCCGATTGGTTGCACCAGCAAGGTTATGATGCAACGGGCAAGCACTTCAAACTATTTACCTTTGATCGGATAGCGCTTATTCCTCCTTTTCGAATTGACCAAGACCGTGCTGCGATTGTGGTGCAGAGTGGGA
>CALFBG010000364.1 GCA_937951685.1 uncultured Saprospiraceae bacterium
TAAACCTACTTAATTTAATTCCGTGAATTACTTAACTAAAAACCAAAGCCATTAAATGAGAAAGATATTTATTCGGCTACCGTTTAAATCGTATTTTTGTGCTAAACTAAAACCATTAGAAAATGTTTAGTCATTCTAAACGTTCTTTAGTATAGAGTATTTTAGCTATCAAATAATAAAATGAACGACGCATGAGTGCAGATGAACTGAATGAATTATGGGAAGCGGTTAAAAAAACGCCAGAGAATATTCCCTTGAGAAAATACTTGATTAAGCTTTTGTTAAAACAAGAGCGATTTGAAGAAGCGGAACGGGAAATTAAAGAAATATTGAAACTAGCGCCCGAAAGTGAAGCCTTACAATTAGCATTGGCTAGTGCCTTTTATGGTCAACAAAAATATCCAGTTGCCTTGGTGCTTTTAGAGGAAATTACCTCCAAAAGTGATTGCTCCGCCGAAGCGTGGCTTTTAATGGCTAAGGTTTATCTTCAACTTGGCGCCGGAGATTCTGCCAAAGATGCCTACGAAAAAGCGATTATCATCAAACCCGCCCTCGAAGATAGTTTCTTGAGTGCAGAGATTAATTTAAAGAATAAAGCACCCGAAGGAGAAAAAATTAAATTGAGTAGCTTCGGTATTGAAGGAGACGAGGCGGACGAGAAGGCAATTGATATCGAAAAACCTAAAATTGATTTTAACGCAGTCGGTGGAATGGAAGCCCTCAAAGCGGAAATTCGTAAGAAAATTATCTTTCCATTAGAGCATCCCGAAATTTACAAATCCTACGGCAAAAAAATTGGTGGCGGTATTTTAATGTACGGTCCTCCAGGCTGTGGAAAAACGCACTTGGCAAGAGCGACCGCCGGAGAGATTAACGCAAACTTCATCCCCGTCGGATTGAGCGATATCTTAGATGTTTACCTCGGACAAAGCGAACGTAATCTGCACGATATTTTTGAAAAAGCAAGAAGCTTAAAACCTTGCGTACTCTTTTTTGACGAAGTAGACGCACTCGGTGCCAGCCGGACGGATATGCGACAAAGCGCGGCGCGTCACGTGATCAATCAATTTCTGGAAGAATTGGATGGTGTGCGCCATTCCAATGACGGCGTACTCGTTTTAGCCGCTACTAATGCACCGTGGCATTTAGATTCTGCTTTTCGTCGACCGGGAAGGTTTGATCGGATTATCTTTGTGCCACCACCGGATGTTGCTGCGCGTGCCGCAATTTTTGAAATAAAAATGAAAGATAAACCCACGGAGTCGATTGATTATAGTCGTTTGGTGAAAAAAACAGATGACTTCTCGGGCGCAGACTTGGAAGCCATTATTGATATTGCGATTGAATCGAAGTTGGAAGCTTCGATGGAGGCTGGGAAAGCACTTCCCTTGAATACCCAAGACTTAGAAGCGGCACTCAAACGACACAAAGCTACCACAAAAGAATGGCTGGGCACGGCAAAGAACTATGCCTTGTTTTCCAATGAGTCTGGTCTATACGACGATATCTTGAAGTACCTAAAGTTGAAATAAGATGGAACGTTATTACGAAAGAGGAAGATTGCTTTTAGAGCAGGGTAGGACTAAGGAAGCGGGCGCAGCATTTCGCAAAACGCTCGCCGACAATCCGACCAACGCGGGTGCTTTAGCCTTGTTGGGGCATTGTATGAGTGTGGAGCGTAATCACGAAGAAGCTTTATCTTTAATCAACCAAGCGATTGGTGCGGAGCCGAATAATCCTTACTTTTTTTACTTGAAATCGCGGGCTAGTTTTATGGCAAATCGCTTGGCCGAAGCGCGAATGGCTGCCGACGAAGGCTTGCGAATTAATCCCTTCTTCTCGGTCTTATTTGAATTAAAATCTATCTTAGACTTTCATGAGCAAAAATGGGAATCCGCACTCGAAAACGCAGAACGTGGTTTAGCCATTGATGCCGAAAATGTAGAACTCGTTAATCTGCGCGCTAAATCTTTGGTTAAACTGAATCGGAAAGCAGAAGCTGCCGCAACGATCGACTTCGCTTTGCACAAAGCTCCCGAAGACGCTAATTCTCATGCCAATAAAGCTTGGGTCTGCATCGAGCAAGATCAATACGATGAAGCCTTGGTTCATTTTCGTGAAGCCTTGCGCCTTGATCCAACTTCCGAATTCGCGAAGCAAGGGCTGAAAGAAGCCATCAAAGCCAAAAATATTGTCTATCGCTACATCCTCAAGTATTTTCTGTGGATGAGTAAAATGACTTCTAAAAATCAGTGGGCCGTGATTATTGGTCTTTACGTTGCGTATCGCATCCTCTTTGAATTGTCTTCCGCTTTTCCTTTTTTGAATGTAATTATCGTTCCGCTAATTGTCTTATACATTCTTTTTGCTTTTGCAACTTGGATTGGTATTCCATTAGCCAACGTATTTTTACGCATGCATCCTTTAGGGAAATTAGCCTTGACGGAAGATGAAAAACTAGCGTCGAATATTGTAGGTGGTTTAGCTATTTTGACTTTAGGAAGTATCGCAAGTTTTTATGGAATGGGATACGAAATAGAATTCAAAGCAGGAGACCTTTTTGTAACGCAAGCTGGCAATTGGCTATTTAACCTGAGCTTGGTGTTTTTATTAATGATGATTCCTGCGGGTGGCGTATTTTACGCTAGAGCGGGCAGTCAAGCCAGAAAATACTTGGTGATCTATACCGCGATCTTAGCTGGGTTAGGTCTGATTACCGTTTTTACTCCCTTAGATCTTTTCTTAGTATTTGCTTTAGGAATTTTTGCTTTTAGTTTCCTAGCGGGCTACTTGATTAATAAAGAGCACCAGCAAGTGCGATAAGTATATCGCATTTTCAAATCACGAGCTAGGAGCGTCAAAGGAGAAAAGGAAACTATTTTCGTGGTAGAACGGTTGAATTACCGTATCTTCGCCAACAATTTTTTTGAAATAGAACTTTACTCGTTATGAACGATCCGAAACGATACCTCATTACTTCTGCTTTACCGTATGCCAATGGTGCACTCCACCTCGGTCACCTCGCAGGCGCTTACTTACCCGCGGATATTTATGTCCGTTACTTACGACTGCTAGGCAAGGATGTCGTTTTCGTTTGTGGTTCTGACGAACACGGTGCAGCGATTACCATTCGAGCCAAAAAAGAAGGGGTTTCTCCTAAAGATATTATTGATAAATACCACGAACTAAATAAATCTTCTTTCGAACGATTAGGCGTTTCTTTCGATATTTACCATCGGACGAGTGCGGCTTTACACCACGAAACGGCACAGGAGTTTTTCAAAAATTTATACGATAAAGGCGGTGAATTTGAAGAAAAAACAAGTGAGCAATATTACGACGAAGGCTTTGATCAATTTCTAGCAGATCGTTATATTGTTGGGACTTGCCCTAAGTGTAGTCACGAAGAAGCCTATGGGGATCAATGTGAAAATTGTGGTTCGACTTTATCGCCGACAGAGTTAATTAATCCTAAATCTACCCTAAGTGGAAACGTTCCTGTACTCCGAAAAACGAAGCACTGGTTTTTTAAATTAGATAAACATGAAGCTTGGTTGCGAGACTGGATTAAGGATGGCATTTTAGACGGCGCAAAGCACCATGATCCTAAAGATTGGAAAAAACACGTCATTGGTCAATGTTTATCTTGGTTGGATGGGGAAGGTGGTTTACAGCCTCGGTCCATTACGCGAGATTTGAGTTGGGGAATTCCCGTACCTGTAGAAGGTGGGGAGGGGAAGGTTTTATACGTTTGGTTTGATGCCCCTATTGGTTATATTTCGGCGACGAAGCAATGGGCAAAAGACAATGGCAAAAACTGGGAAGATTACTGGAAAAGTGAGGACAGTCAATTATTACATTTTATTGGAAAAGATAATATCGTTTTTCACTGTATCGTCTTTCCTTCCATGTTGAAAGCCCACGGCGATTATCAATTACCAACGAACGTACCTGCCAATCAGTTTTTAAATTTCGAAGGTCGCAAATTTTCAAAATCTAAAGGCTGGGGAATCGAACAACATCAATATTTAGAGGAATTCAAAGATTTTCCAAATAAAGAAGATGCCTTGCGTTATGCGTTAATTCGAAACATGCCCGAAAGCAAGGATAGCGATTTTCGCTGGGATGAGTTTACCGATTTCCACGATAACGAATTGGTCGCGAATTTAGGAAACTTCATCAACCGCGTCGTTGTACTGATGAATAAATATTACGAAGGTAAAGTACCCGTAGCGGTAGAAAATAATGCTTTCGCAAAAGAGCGTGCTAAGATTCAGACGCTATTGGCCGATTATCAAAATGAGTTAGAACATTTTAATTTTAGAAAAGCGGTCTTGACTTTAATGAGTATTTCCTCGGAAGGAAACCTTTATTTGCAAGACGTATCGCCTTGGAAATTATGGAAGACAGAACCGGAAAGTCAAATCGTTAAAAACTGCTTGCACAATTGTTTGCAAATTGTCGGATTGTTGAGCGTGCTGACCAAACCATTTTTACCTTTTACGGCGGAAAAGATTCGTAAAACATTGCAACTACCTGCTATCAAGAACGGTGATTTGAAAACCATATTAGGACAGTGGGAAACGGGCGTCGAAATCGTGCCAGCCGAACATCAAATTAGTGAACCGGCATTGCTTTTTGCAAAAATAAACGATCGCAAAGATACGAGCCGCTTGGCACTAATCAACGCTCAAAAGGAACAACTTGCCGCGATTCTTGAAGCCGACAAAGCTTCGGAACGCGAACCGGTAAAACCAACTATCGAGTTTGACGATTTTACCAAACTGGATATTCGCACCGGAACCATTATCGCTGCGGAGAAAGTAGCGAAAGCCAATAAATTATTACAACTAAAGGTAGATTTAGGTTTCGAAGAACGTACCGTTGTTTCTGGAATTGCAAAGTTTTATAAACCCGAAGATATCATTGGACAGCAAGTTTTGGTGTTGGCAAATTTAGCTCCTCGTAAACTCCGTGGCATTCTGTCGGAAGGAATGATTTTGATGGCAGAAGATGAAACTGGAAAGCTATGTTTTGTAAGTCCCGAAAAAGGCTGGGGAAATGGTTTTGGCGTAAGCTAAAATAAAATCAGACGCTTAATACGATGAGAGCAGAGATCAAATATATTTTACTATTTATTACGGCAGCCTTAGCGGCAGGAACTGGATATCATCTCTATGATTTGCACGCTCAGGGGGCTTTGTGGGGGAAATGGCCAATTGTCTTATTGACTTCCCAATGGCTTTTTGTCGTACTCTTATTTGAAAAAAAATATACTAAAAATCCTAAAGGTTTACGCTGGTTGGGTTTATCGACCTTAAGTGGCGTTTTACTGAGCTTAGGCTTTCCTACCTTGCCCTTGACATTTTTGATGTTCGGTGCATTCGTGCCGCTCTTAATGGTAGAGAAAGAAATTGCCGACGAGCAAGAAGGTACGGCGAAGTGGGAAGTGCTGAAATATACGTATCACACTTTCGTTTTGTGGAATATCTTGACTACCTATTGGGTCGCGAATACTGCTTTTGTTGCGGCGTTTGTCGCCATTTTACTCAACGCACTTTTTATGTGCGTTCCGTTTTTACTCTTTCATCAAACGAAGAAAGTTTTAAATCCTCGCTTTGGTTATTTGGCCTTAGCGTTTTTTTGGATGGCTTTTGAATATGGTCATTTGCGCTGGGAAATTTCTTGGCCTTGGTTAACCTTGGGGAATAGTTTTGCGCAGTTTCCTTCTTGGGTACAATGGTACGAATATACGGGTGTTTTTGGTGGAACTTTCTGGATTTTATTAACCAATATTTTTGGGATTCAAATGCTTGAAAGTCGCTATTACGATCGCACTCGAGTTTTCAATTCCTTGTTGGTGAAGTCGATTTTATTAGTTACGGTTCCACTTGCCGTTTCTTTTTATATGTATACCACCCACGAAGAAAAAGGCGTCGCAAAAGAAGTGGTGATTATTCAACCAAATTACGAGCCGCACTACGAAAAATTTACCGTAAGGAGAGCAGAACAAGTCAAGCACTTTATCGAATTAAGTAAACAAGGCTTGAGTGATAGCACCGATTATTTGTTGTTTCCCGAAACTGTTTTTCTGGGGCAACGTAACGAACTGATCGGCAAGCAAGGACCAACCAAATCCATTAAGGATTTTGTAGATAAATACCCGGGGTTAAAATTAGTTACGGGTTTAGGTACCGTACAAGTTTTTAAAGGAGATATTCCAAAAAGATCTTCCATTCGCGAGCATACCAGAAAGACGGGAGAAAAAGTTTATTATGAAAATTATAATTCGGCGGTACAAATGACGAGTGGGAGCGACGCGATCCCTATTTATTACAAGTCAAAGCTAGTGCCGGGCGCAGAAATTACCCCTTACGTAGGCTTCTTTTGGTTTCTAGAACCTTTTATTGATAAGCTGGGTGGATCTTTAAATGGACACGGTACGCAAATTGAGCGGAGTGTTTTTAAAAGTGGAGAAGTTGCTGTGGCACCCGTCATTTGTTACGAATCTATCTACGGAGAATATACGACACGGTATATGCAGAAAGGCGGTAACGTTATTTTTATTGTAACGAATGATGGATGGTGGGACGATACCGATGGACACCGACAACATTTAGCTTTCGCTTCTCTACGAGCCATTGAAACTCGTCGAAGTATTGCCAGAGCGGCCAACACTGGAATCTCTGCCTTTGTCAATCAGCGGGGAGATATTTTGCAAGCGACGGCCTACGGAGAAGATGCGGTTGTGAAAGGGAAGGTACACATCAACAACGAAGTAACTTTCTATATGATCTGGGGCGATTTGCTAGGGCGATTATCTTCGTTTGCCGCCTTTATGATATTGTTAAGTATGTTTGTCAATACCTGGAAGTTGCGGAAGAAAAAGAAGTAGTTTTCTATTCTACGTCGAAACAGCTTCTTATCTCCTTTGAAGGAAAAGCTATAATTATGAAAACTAAATTTATCAGTTTCCTGCTGATGGTCACCTTGGCAAGTTGCATCACAACGAGAGATGTCGAAAAATTAAGTCAACGTCAAGTTCGGCTCTATCCAATTGGAATAGAAGGTAAATGGGGCTTTGCCGATCAAACGGGAGCCACGGTTATTGAGCCTACCTACCAAAAAGTAAACTTTTTTCATCGTGGTCTAGCCGTTGTTCAGCACAAGAATAAGTTTGGTTATCTTCGTGCAGATGGCAGTTGGCATATTCGACCAAAATACGACAGTGCAACTTCTTTTGTGAGTAATTGTGCTTCCGTCACTAAAAACAATAAATCTTATTTGATTAATCAGCGTGGTCGCAAAGCCGGAGACATGGAATGTTATCCAGCGGCAAGGTGTGCCATGCCTAGTATTGCCGCCGATCCCAAAAACTACGTTGTAAAACGCGAAGCGCATTACGAATTAATTTACAAACAAATTCCCTATCAACTCGCAGACCTAAGCATCGCACAGCTAGATACTACAATTGTAATCGCCATAGATTCTGTGCAAGCATTTAACCTAGATCATATCATTATTTATAAAAATGGAAAATGCGGTTTACACGCCATTGATCGCCTGCGTCCCGTTGCATTTGATGCGACGACTAAGGCTGACCCCGCTGCTACCGCCGTGGCTAAATTCATTGCTCGCATTGATTTTCCCTACGAAGAGTTAAAATCCAACCTTACCTCAGAAAATGCAGCCTCTCACGCCAAGGTAAAAATAAATGGCAAGTGGGGATTGATCAATGGTCAGGATAAAATGCTTATTCCTCCCACATACTCGCAGCTAGAATTGTATCCCGCTCGACAGCTAGTCTTCGTTGAATACGCACCGAATCATTTTGGGTATGTGAGTTATCGAGGGGAGGTTTATTTTGAGGAAAAGTAAATTGCGTAGCTTTGGAGAACGCTATCTTCTGGTATCTATGCTTTTTTTGAGAAATTTTTTTGCCTTGTTCTCCCTAAAAATAGCTCCTCCAAATTTGAACCTTACTTCATTATTTATATTTTTGGTTCCTGTCTATTTCAAATTGAGATTCAAATTTGTATTATTCTTTTCAATCCAAAACAACTTCTATAATAATTTTGGAATAAGCTAAACTTTAGCGTAAAGCCAAACAAAAAAAGCCCTCCCGAACTTTCCTTAGGAAAATTCAGGAGGAATAGTGTTAAAAAATTAGCAATAATATTAGGTATTAATTATCAGGACTAACCGATATGTCTTTAATTAATACTTGTCCATAAACGTTAGATCCGGAGTGACTACTACTAGTTGATTGTAAATAACAACCAGCTTTAAAGTAATTTTCATCTGCATTACCGATATCAACGGAAGTAAATAGTGTTTGAATTCTATTACCACTATTATTTAAATTGTATAATTTAACAACACCATTTTTCATCGTCAATTCAAAATAGTATTCCGTATCCATGTTCATGTTAAAATTGACCGTTTGACCGGAGCCAAAAATTTCTTCCGTAACATAACCTAAAATTCTAAGATCTATACTTCCTGAGTTTTGACCAGCGTTACCTTGAACTTGTACTCGAATAACATCGTCGTACGAATCATCTCTTTCGTGAATTTGACCAAAACACAATTTACCAGAAGGAGGTAAATCTTCAATTCTAAATCTCCACTTCATAGAATGTTCAGTATTCGTATTTCCATTCCAATAGTTACTTCCACCATTAATTAATTCTCTTAATTCAGCTCTTGGATTAGAGGATCCTCCGGAAGTAGGGTTTCCAGGATAACATCTGAACGCAGCATACCCATTTTTTTCAAAGAAGAAATGACTTTCTGATTTACTTGCATTGTCTGCGTAGCTTAGCCCATTGTTATTACTACCAACATTAAGGTTGCCTGAAAATCCATTTAACTTCCAACCACTTCCAATAATGTCATTAGCGTTGTCGCCACCGCTGTCGTTACCACCGACTTCCGTAAAGATAAATTTTTGACTAGACCATCCTTGGTAAGCATATTGATGCACATTAGCACCATTGCTCGTTCCACTTGCTCTCATACTTTTTCCACTATCTCTATTTTTCATTCTATACTGGCCATTGCCTACACTAATAATTTGCCATTCCTGCCAATCGTCTCCGTTGTAGGACCATTGTTGGACAGTAGCATTGTTACTATTACTTCCTCCCTTTACTTCAAGTGATTTACCACTATCTACCCCTTTAAATCGAACGTATCCATTTCCAACAGAAAGGATTTCCCACTGTCTATGTGTAGCGGTGGTGTTGGCATCCGTTCCCCATACTTGGCAATTAGCTCCATTAGAATTGCTAGCACCAGAAATATCTAATGTGCGACCACTTCTTACACTTGTAATGGTATACTTTTTACCAACTTGTGGAATATCAGCTCTAAAATCAATAGGAAGTAATTCTTCAGTAGATGATGTTGGCGTTTCTTCAGTTATATCAATTTCTTCTTTTGAACAAGAAACAAAAAACATCATACAGATGAGTAGTAAACTTGTTGCAGTACCCAATAGACTTAAAAAGGATTGATTAATATTTTTTTGATTCATTATATTGTTTTTTTTAATTAAAAATTAATTTGGGCTATTCTATTTAGAACTGCTTGGTATTCCAATCAGGTATTAGAATTATACGCTCAATTTAGCTCCATGATACCGGTGTATACACAGAACGTATTGACCTTCCTCCTTAGAAGAAAAAGAAAAAGAAAAAGAAAAAATGTATTTTAGATAGAGCGGAAGTGTTCCTTTTATTCGGTGCAAAATTTGAGCTAAGCGTCAATCTTTCGTACGGAATTCTAAGAAATCTAGTGGAGCTGGAATTAGTGCATTACTAACTCTGAGGAAACAAGAAATAGAAATAGCAAAACAAGAAAGGTAATTAAGCAGGTGTTCAATTTAACTTATTGTAAACTCAATTTCTGCGAATTACTTGAGCAGTTCAAACTTAATTGTGGACGAGGCAGCAACCGTCGACACATCATTGTGTGCATTAGCATAAATTTCATAATAGCATTAATTATTTAAGTGAATTAAAAGTAAAAATCAGAGAGGAGTTTTGGTCAACCAATAATTTGGTCAACCAATTTGTTGGTTAACCAAATATAGTTGATCTGAACTTAAAAGCAAAATTTTGTCAAATAAAAATTAAATATAATGTAATCATATTTTTATAAATTAGTTTCAACTTGCTTTAGCTAGGCTAGATACTTAGCCAATACTAATAAAACAAGCTCAATCAACGAACTTCCATCAGCATCATTCATATCCATAGTTTTAACTACAAAAAAATGTGCTTTTTAATCAAGTGTGATCAAAAAGCACATCGGCTACTTTAATTCGTATTTAGTTATCAAGTAGGTTTACCTAATAAATTCACTAATTTATGACGAGTAAATTTTGTTTCACTCTTCGTTAAAAAGCCTTGAAAACCACTAGGTTTCCTGCATTTTTCGCCTCGATTGAAGCAAAATTTTCTTCCGTCAAAATCACCAATCTATTTGGTAAACCTACTTACTCAGAAAATATTTAATGCTTATTGTTGTTTTTAACTAAACACTCCGTAAGAATAGCTAGGCGAGCCGCTTAAACGAAGGGACTGATGCATAAAATTGCCCTTAGAGATTCGTTTTTGATGACCGCATTCTTTTCCATTCGTATAGAAAGAATAATAGTACCAAAGTATATTCTATGCCGACAATCCATAAGTTTTCGTAGCTGTCGGGGTAAATATATTTGCTGTAGCTAAGAAAAATAAGTCCGGACCAAATTACAGGGAAGCGATAATTGGTAAAAAGACAAGAGACTAAAGGAATGCTTACATACCAAGGATGAACCGTTGTTGTACACAAAAGGTAAAAGCAGATGGCAAACATGATTGCACGCGGTAAATTCTCCTTATTGGGTTTTGGTTCAAAAAAGGCTAAGGCCAGGATTGCACTCGTACTGAGTAATGCGAGGGCCGGTCCAATTTGAGCAATCATGTTGTAGCCAATGTATTGATAACCTAACCAACGGGCGAGGTAATACAAACTTGCATTGAATTCGAAGCGCTGAAAATAGAGGTTGAGGCTTTCGCCAAAGTTGGAAAAAAATAAGCCATTAATAATCGGAAAAAAGAGGAGTAAAAGACAAAACCCCACGATGAAAAAGTAACGAATACTTTTTTGCCAGCCCAGCCTTCGGATGAAGAAGGGGAGAAACATAAGTGGTAGCAATTTGGAGGCGATGGATAAAGCCATTGCGACGGCAGACCAATGTAAGTGATTTTTAACGTAAGCGTAATAAGCTAACAAGAGAAAGAAAATCATCGCGCCTTCAAAGTGCAAGTTACCACAGATTTCTAAAATAATTAGAGGATTCAGTGCGTACAATAAAGCCCGCTTGAGTGGTAGTTGAAAGTGTCGTAACAAGGATAATAATAAAAAAATGCTGCCTAATTCAAACCCAAATAAAAAGAGTTTCATTAAGAAGGTACTCGCGACAATACTGGTCGGAAAAAGATAACAAGCAAAGGCAAAAATACCTTGGCAAACGGGAGGATAAATCGTAAAATAGTTTTGAGAATTTAAGGCATCGTAAAGTGCTTGGTTGATACCAGGAACGTTTGCACCTTCCGTGAGGTAATAAGAAGGTAAGTGATTGAAAGGATTAATACCTTGGTTAATTAACCGTCCATCCCAAATAAAACGATAGATATCATCGGATAAATTGGGTGGCGCGCCGATCACCAAACAACGCAGTAAAATCGCAAGACCAATAAAAAAATAAACAGTTGCTTTGTCGTTGACTCGGTAGTAAACAAAAAGATAGATACAGAAAAACAATCCGTAGTTCAGGATCAGTGGATAAAAATCATCTTGCGTAAGTTGAAAAGCCAAGATATAAGTCAAGGCAATCAAAACGAGGCTTACCGTAAATTTTAAAGGCGCTTGCTGAAGATCAAACATGCAACAAAATACTTTTAGTGAAACGAGTTGTTTAGACTTTAACGTGTCGAATAGAGTAAAAACAAATGGTACCATATCCCATCATCAAGAGAAAATGAAAAATGATGAAAGTATTATTTTGTAAATAAAGCGCTCCGATCACGGCACCCAAAAAGTATAAAGACAGTAGACCTTCTAGGAAAGTAGTCCAAGGAATTTTTTTAGCGAGGTATTGTTGCTTTTGGAAAGAATCTTTAAGATTTTTGATATTGAACTTTGGCGTTCGAATAAAAGGAGATTTTTTACCAATGTAACCTTGCAATACGGCAATGGTATTATGCAAAGATAAGCCCATCGAGAGTGCTAAAAATATGGGGAAAATAAAAATAAATTTAAAAAGGGTTTTCGCGTCAGGTTTTATTCCGGGCGCAGCTTCGATGTTGGCTACGTAATACACTAAAATTAGGGATAACCAACCGACTAAGAAAACTGCAAAAATATTGCTATTGAAACTAATGCTATCCAAGGTAAAAACTAAGGGAACGCTAAAGACACCTGCAATGAATACGAATAAGAAAACGCTACTGGCTAGTAGGTGTCCCGTGGCGTGTAACTTTTGTGAAAAGCTGAGTTTAGAACTCCAGACGGTGGGAAGCATTTTTCTAGCCGTTTCAGCACCGCCTTTCATCCAGCGAAATTGTTGAGATTTTAAGCCATTCATCTCCGCGGGAAGTTCGGCGGGCGATCCAAAATTTTCGAGGTAAGCAATTTTCCAACCTTTGAGTTGGGCACGGTAACTTAAGTCTAAATCTTCCGTCAAAGTATCTGCTTCCCAACCTCCTGCATCTTCGATGGTCTCCGTGCGCCAGACACCTGCGGTACCATTAAACTGTAGCATATAATTACCCGCCTTTCTACCTTGTTGTTCAACGGTAAAATGGACGTTCAACTGCATTGCCTGCAAACGGGTGAGCAAAGAATAATCTTGGTTGATGTGTTCCCATTTTGTTTGAACCACGCCGACACTTTTATCTTTGAAGTAAGGAATAGTACTTTTTAAGAAATCGGGACGAGGCAAAAAATCAGCATCAAAAATGGCAATGAATTTCCCTTTGGCTTTCTTCATCCCTTCTTTTAAAGCACCAGCTTTATAGCCACTCCGATCTACGCGGTGCATCAATTCAATGTTGAAGCCTTTGGCTTTATATTCGTCAACTTTCTTTTGTGAAATCGCAACGGTATTGTCGGTAGAATCATCGAGTACGTGAATTTCAAAACGATCTTTAGGATAATCAAATTGAGTAATATTATCAATTAACCGCTCCACCACGTAGAGTTCATTAAAAATGGGAAGTTGGATCGTTACAAAAGGCACCACTTCATTTTCTTTGAAGGTTGGTGGAAGTTCCTTGCGCTTAGCGTGGTGTTTTTTGTAATAAAACAATAAGTGAAACTGTAAGATACAATAGACTGTAATGTAGATCAGTGCAAAAGAGTAAATAGCTAAAATGATATAAGCGACGGTTGACATGATATTTTTTTTGTCTAAAAGCGTTTTTTTGAAAACATTAGCAACGTGGGGTAAACGTAGAGTAATAAAATTAGGATTAGAGTAATTTAAAAATTGTCCACAAGATTTTATGACCCGCTAAGATGGTGCCTTTGATTGTACCAGATACTTTAGATACGCCAATTCGTTTGCGGTAACTTACGGCAATTTCTCGGCATTTCAATTTATACTTAGCGGCTTTGACTTGCATTTCAACCGTCCAACCAAAATCTTTATCCTGCATTTCAATTTTAATCAGTTGATCAAATTTGATGGCTCGAAAAGGTCCTAAGTCGGTAAATTCATATTTATAAAAAAAACGAATCAAGGTAGTTGCTAACCAGTTGCCAAAAACTTTCTGTGGCATCATCGCTCCATTTTCCATCTCGCCTAAGGCACGGGAACCAATCACGAGGTCTACATCTTCTTCTACAATTGGCTGTATGAGCAAATGCATTTCTTGGGGATGATCAGAATAATCTCCATCGAGAAAAACGATAATATCAGCGTGTGGTTTAGGAGAATGATGGCGCAAATAGTCAAGACCTTTTAAACAAGCATTGCCATATCCTTTGAGTGGCTGATCAACGACAATAGCGCCATTTGCCGTAGCAACTTGAGCGGTCTGATCGGTACTGGCATTGTTGCAAACAATGATATCTCTCACTAAATCTTTAGGAATATCTTGTAAGACTTTCGAAATGGACTTTTCCTCATTGTATGCCGGGATAATCACATCAATTATAGCAGCGGGCATAGATTTCTTGATAGCTAACGATTGGGTAAAAGTAGATTAAAGGGGTGGTCTAAATTTCTCCAAGGGTTATGTGGTTTAAATGGCAAGGCGTTTTCCTGTATCTTATTAAATGGGTATTGGTCCTTGCCGATTCGTATCAGAAAATGAATCACTTCCTATTTTTTTGCCGTAAACCGCTTAGAAGTATTATTTTCTTTGTGCAAAAATAGCATAATTCTTTATAATGCTATTGTCTTAGTGGCTACAATAGTACGTATTTGTGTAGTGGTAAGGAGAAAATAAAGTTTTTCCACAAAAGTAGATCCGTTAGCAGAAAGCAGAATCGCAAAGTTGTTGGCAAGTAGTCATTTTTGTGAATTTTGACGGTTGAGATGCATCTTAATTAGATTAAATTGCGTTCTACTTACAAGATGTGGTAGCAAACCTTATCTTTGCGCCGCGCTGAAGTAGCAAATAATCATAATTGCAACGCGCTTAAAAATACTGTGTGGAGTGGAATCATCTTTGTCAAATAGCCTTCGGATTAAAAAGGTTAAATAGCAGCGGCCTCCAAGTACTAAAATTCTCAATATGAAGTATCGATTTCCTTTATTATCTCTGTTGGCAGTGGTCATTGTTTTATTATGCGCTTGCACCAAAGAGGATGACTTTATCACCGACGCTGGCGCAAAATTGTCTTTCTCTATTGATACCTTACGGTTTGATACGGTATTTACGGCTCAAGGCTCCGCTACGCGCATCATTAAAGTTTATAATCGTAATGATCAGGCGATTCGGATTGATAAAGTTTCAATTGCAGGTGTTGATGGTGGATTTTTTCGGATGAATGTGGACGGGATTGCTGGTAATTCAGTATCGGACGTCAAAATTGCGAAAGAAGATAGTCTTTATATTTTTGTAGAGGTAACGGTTGATCCGGATCAAGATATTTCGGCGAGTCCATTCGTTTTACAGGATCAAATTAATTTTTTAACGAATGGCAACGAACAAAGAATTGTACTAGAAGCTTGGGGGCAAAATGCCAATTACATTCCCAATCGTTTTAATTCCGGTGGGTTATCCTTATTTAGTTGTGATTTTGGCGATTGGACTTGGGACGATCCTAAGCCTTACGTTATCTTTGGGCAATTGTATGTGGATAGTTGTACCCTCAATATTCCACCGGGCACACAGGTTTATGTACACGGAGGGATTCAAGGCAATTTGAGTGAGGGTTTTTTCAATGACGGTTTTTTGGTGATGTTACCCAATGGTAAGTTAAAAATCGAAGGGACGCTGGAAGAACCTGTTGTTTTTCAAGGAGATCGTTTGGAAGAAGAATTTGATGATGTTGCTGGACAATGGTCTACGATCTTTTTGAGTAAAACGAGTAAAGGGCACGAGATTAACCACGCGATTATCAAAAACTCTAGATTTGGTATTGTCGTAGATTCAGCGGCGGATTTAAAAATAAAAAATACTCAAATTTATAATACTTCCTCGGCGGGTATCATTGGTAGTCACTCGAGTATTCAGGCGGAAAATTGTCTCTTCTGGGGGAGCGGTGCGAATTGTGTATTGCTACGCTTCGGTGGAACTTACGACTTTAGTTACTGTACGATTGCCAGCTACGGCGTAGATGCTTCGGCTTTGGGCTTGACTAATTTCAATTGCATTGATCCAAATGATCCACTCTGTATCGAGAAAGAAATTTTTACTTTAAATGCCAATTTCAAAAATAGCATCATCTTCGGTTCCAGAAAGGATGAAATCGAATTAGCCGATGGAACGTTTGGAGATATTCCAGCTAGTTTTAATTATAATTTTGATAAATGTATTGTGCGGGTCGATGAATTGGATGATAATGCGCCCCACACCAACTTTTTTGACCGTTGTGATTGTATCAACGAAACGGCTTCGAATCCTACTCTTTTTGTAGATCCCAATGACGGCGATTACCACCTTGATACCTTATCCATTGCCGAAGGGCAGGCAACACCCATTAACGGAATTACCCTTGATTTGGATAGAGTATTACGAGATCCAATGTTGCCAGACCTCGGCTGCTACGAGTACACCATTGATTAAAAAAGCACTTACTTAAATCGGTTTGATTGAAGGAGCCTTGATCTTAACTCGGATCAGCAATAAAATTCCCAATAGGAAGAAAACAATTAAGGCCAGAATACTATTTCGCATACCGCCCATAACTTGATCAATCAAGCCAAAACTGAGCGTACCCAAGACAATGGCAAGTTTTTCTAAAACGTCAAAGAAGCTAAAAAACGAAGCAGTATCCTTCGTGTTTTCTGGAATTAATTTGGAATAAGTAGAACGCGAGAGCGATTGAATGCCTCCCATCACCAAGCCGACAAATCCCGCAATGACGTAGAATTCAGACTTTGAGTGAACAAAATACGCCGCTATACAAATGCTAATCCAAATGAATAGCATAATCATAATGGAACGTTTGTTACCCATCGCCTCAGACACCTTCGCAAAAAGATACGCGCCACCAATCGCTAAAAACTGTAGCAATAAAATAGTAAGAATTAAATCTGTCGGTTCAAAGTTCAATTCTGCCGTTGCAAAAGTTGAGGCTAAGTAGATAACGGTCTGTGTACCGGCACTATAGAAAAAGAAGGAAAACAAAAAGGTTTTAATGTTTTTCTCTCCTTTAACGTAAAGCCAAATCTTATAAATTTCTTCGTATCCTTTGGAAAAGAGCTTATCCGTAGGTGCATCTTCGGGATCTTTGGGTAAGCGATTAAAAGTAATTTGCGAAAAGCCCAACCACCACAATCCAACCATCACAAATGCTGTGCGAGAGGCCCAACTTTTATCAGGAAAGCCTAACAGCTCATAGTTCATAATCATAAATAAGTTAATCAAGAGTAAAATCACACTCCCAACGTAACCGTAGGCAAAACCTTTGGCACTTACGCGATCAAATTGATCTTCCGTAGCAATCAAGGGTAAAAATGAATTGTAAAAAACTTGTCCGCCCGCAAAACCAATTACTGCCAAAATAAAGGCAAAAACACCTAAGACCAAACTAGACATTCCCGTAAACCACCACAAGGCAATACAAGCAAAGGAGCCCAGCATGGTAAAGAATTTCATAAAGGCCATTTTTTTACCACCATAATCTGCCATTCCGGTAAGGATTGGTAATACGGCTGATATAATCAGATAAGCAAAGGTCAAGGAGTAAGAAAACAGGGAAGTTTTGGTTACGGGAATACCAAGAAAGAGAAATTGCCCTTCCTCCGTAATCATACTATTGAAGTAAATCGGAAAAATGGCAACGGCAATCACCAACGCATAAGAAGAATTGGCCCAATCAAACATGGCCCAGCCATTAATAATTCTTTTATTATTCAGCGGAATAAGCTTGTCATTAAGAGGATTAATAGGACTATCTAGAGGATCAGAACGTTCCGACATGAGCGAATTTTGAAAGTTTGCGATGCTACAAGATAGTAAAATGTTTTAAGAGCAGGTTTAAATTTTCAGGATTGGACGAGACAAGGTAAATTTAATGATGGCTGCGGTGCAAAATGGAACCTGCCCGTCGTAGCTAATGGATGGTGTTTTAGATAGACACCAAGCTCATTTTGAAACAACTTCGTGGCTAAGTTTACCAAATAGATTGGTGATTTTGAAGGCAGAAAATTTTGCTTCAATCGAGGCGAAAAATGCAGGAAACCTATTGGTTTTCAAGGCTTTTTAACGAAGCGTGAAATAAAATTTACTCGTCATAACTTAGTGAATTTATTTGGTAAACCTACTTAAATTTGAGGAATTGCAGATAAATTCCTAAATTCCCCGTCGATTCCTCAAAAGCGTACATTGTGGTCGTTTCTATATTCCTTTAGTCTTTTACTTCATAATCGAGTTATGAAAATACTTATTCTATCAAGAGGGTACAAGCTTTATTCTACGCAGAGCCTATATTTCGCGGGACAAAAAAAAGGACACGATATTCAGATTATTGATTATCTAGAGTGTAATATCGTCATTGAGGAAGGCAAACCACAAGTTTTTTGGAGGGGATCGCCTTTGCGGCAAATAGATGCGATTATTCCTAGAATTGGGTCTTCTCAAACGGATTACGGCGCAGCGATTATTCGTCAGTTTGAAATGATGGGCGTTTTTTCTGCGTTGAGTGCTCAGGCTTTGCTTTGTGCGCGGAGTAAACTGTGGAGTATGCAGCTTTTATCTAATGCGGAGGTTGGCATTCCAAAAACTGTTTTTACCAATATCACTCAAGATATTCAACCTGCAATCGACGAAGTTGGGATTCCCATGATTATTAAATTGCTGAAAGGTACGCACGGTTTGGGCGTTATTTTATCAGCGTCTCGCAACAATGCGGAAGCAGTCATCGAAGCTTTTCATCGGCTTAAAGAACGCGTACTCTTACAAGAGTTCATCGCGGAATCGAGTGGTAAGGATATTCGCGCTTTTGTAGTAAACGGGGAAGTGGTAGGCGCAATGAAGCGAATTGCTAAAGCAGGAGAGTTTCGATCGAATTTGCATCGCGGAGGACATTCGATTCACATTAAATTAACTGAGAAAGAAAAAGAAACGGCCATTCGAGCAGTAAATTTGATGGGCTTGAAAGTAGCAGGAGTAGATATGTTACAATCTGAGCGAGGTCCTCTAGTCTTGGAAGTTAATCCTTCGCCCGGTTTAGAAGGTATAGAATCGACTACGAAAGTTGATATTGCGGGAAAAATTATTGCCTTTATCGAATCAAGCTATCAGCCAAACAGTAAGATTTAAGGACTAAATGTTAAACACTTCCTTGCTTTCATTGTTTCTACAACAACTTCAAAAAGGAATGCTTATCGGTGGTAATGAAATCTAAAAAAAGAAAATAAATTTTGATTCTTGATTTTGCAAAAAGCACGCTAAAATATTTTAAACATCTTATGAATAAAGATCTCGTTATTAATGGTACCCGCATCGCGCCCGGAGAAAAAGCTTTCCTCAAATTAGACATTGCTCGACTACCTTCTTACACTAAGATCAATCTACACGTCAATGTTTATCGTAGTGAGCACCCTGGTCCCGTAATGTTGGTGATGGGAGGCGTGCATGGTGATGAGATCAACGGGGTGGAGATTGTGCGAAGAACGGTTAAGTCGCAGCTTTTTGAAAACCTGAGTAGGGGAACCGTCATTGTTATTCCTTTATTAAATATTTACGGTTTTATCAATTTTTCTCGGGAGACGCCAGATGGTAAAGATGTAAATCGCAGTTTTCCGGGGAATATGAATGGTTCCTTATCTTCACGGGTTGCTCGAACGTTAACGATGAAGATTTTACCCTTCGTAGATTTTGGGGTTGATTTCCATACGGGAGGAAGTAGTCGTTACAATTACCCTCAAATTCGGTTTACCGGCGCAGATAGTAAAGCAGAGGAATTAGCGAAACAATTTGGCGCGCCATATTTAATTCGAAGTTCGCCCGTTCCCAAAACGTTACGGAAAATTGCGCACGGCATGAAAAAGCCTATTCTCGTTTTTGAAGGCGGCGAATCTTTACGCTTAGATGGATATTCGATTCAAAAAGGAATTAAAGGCTTGAAGCGATTGATGAAGGCACAAGGCATGATTGAAGATGCCCCCGCAAAAGAAGAACGCGTAATGATGATTAATAAAAGGTCTTGGGTACGCGCAACGCAAGCAGGATTATTTCGTTGGTCGCAACAGTCCGGTGCAAAAGTAAGTATTGGAGAAACCCTCGGCGTTATTAACGATCCGTACGGGCAAGAAGAGCAAGTAGTTGTATCTAATAAAGAAGGATACATCATCGGGCACAATAATGCGCCCGTCGTTAGCCACGGAGAGGCGTTATTTCACTTAGGCTACGAAGCGAATGTATTAGAATAGGGTATTTGTTGCTGCTCCCGTGCGTTTGCAGGGGAGATTTATTTTGAAGTTGTTTAATTTTAATTCAAATTGTGCTTTACCGGTAGCGGATTAGTATTTCCTTTTTCTCTGGGAATGCTAAAGTAGAAGGTCGTGCCTTGATCAATTTGCGAAGTAAACCAAATTTTTCCTTTCATTTGATCCACAATTTTTTTGCAAGCTGCTAAGCCCATTCCACTGCCCGTAGCACCCTGTTGAAGAGGTATTTTTTTGAAAACTTTAAAAGCTTCGTTTTGGTAAGCTTCGGGTAAGCCAATTCCATTATCCTTGATGGAGAAAATATGTTCCTTTATTTCCGTACGATGTTGAATTTCTAGTTGTGGTTGTTGGCTATTATTATACTTCAATCCGTTGCTCATAATTTGTTCGAACAATTGTTGAATATGATTTTGATTCGCCGTAATCACGGGTAATTCAGCGCAAGCAATGATGGCATTTTTCGCTTGTATTTCGGTGCTCAGTTTTTGAATACTTTCAAAAATAGATTCGTTGAGATTAACTGTACTAATGGTTTCGGGCGCGGTCTTTATTTTTGAAAAAGCGACCATGTCCGTCATCAATTGATGCATTTCTTTGATGCCCGCAGTGGCAGAACTAAGATATTCTCGCATTTCCTTGCTCGGCGTATGTGCTAATTTTTTATCGACCAAACTCATGAAATTGGTTAATTCTACCAGTGGAGACTGTAAATGCTGAAGGTCAATTTGAGCAAATTGATCAATAGTTTGTTGCGCTTGTGCAAGTTGTTCTTCGTGGCACACCAACTCTGCTTTGACCAAATCAAGCTTCGACGCAGTAAGCTGTTGTAAATCTTGGAGCTGTCGGTGCTGTGCGTTTTTCTTTTTAAGAAAATAAAACAATCCCAGCGCAAAGCCAAGGGAGAGTAAACTAAAGACCGACCAAAGCCAACGATTTGCTCGACGTAGTTGGGCCGCTTGCGCTTCACTCAATTCCGTTAAGGTATTCGCGATGTCAATCCGTAAATCGCTGTGTTTGGAATCGGTGCCGAGGATAACCTGTGCGATGTGTGCATAGTCTTGCGCCACCGAATTATTTTGTGGCGCTTGTTCCTTGGCTATTTGTAAATAGAGTAGGGCTCGCGTGTAATCGTCCTTAGCCGTTTTTAATTGTTCTTGATAATGTTTTGGCACAACTTGCTGCGCGGAGACTTGACTCAACGCTACGAAAAGTAGGCAGAGCAGGATATTTATTTTTTTGGACATATGCTTTAGATTTGATCAGAAAGCCGTTTTGAAATAGTTCTTCAGCGCTATTTTAAAAATAACTTCGATAAGAGATCGGAGGCACAACTAGTACCTAGCAAAGATTATACCCAAAACCAAGTTGTTTTTTAGGTTCCGTCAGAAAATTTCAGATACCACGCGGCTTATTTTACAACTCTGAGCGCAATACTTCTAAAGGTGGTCTACTCAAAACGGATCGACTGTTAAACAAACCAATGATAACCGTCAACGCAGTGATGCTAATGAATAATAATAGTGGTGCCACCAAATTGGGTTGAAACGGAATTTTAAAGGTGAAAGTAGCCAAAGCCCAACTACCAATAACGGACAAAGCGATGCCGGTAATGGCAGAAAGTGCGCCGAGTAAAAAATACTCTAAGGCATTTATCCATAAGACTTGACTACGGTTAGCTCCCAAGGTTCGCAAGAGTACACTTTCTTGCATTCGTTGAAATTTACTGAGGACAACCGAACTAATTAAAACGAGTAAGCCCGTCAAAATACTAAACAAGGCCATGAAGCGAATCACAAAACTTACCTTGGTTAAAATGTCATCTACCGTTTTAAGGATTTGGCTGAGATCAATGGCAGATACGTTAGGAAATTGCTGCACCAATGCCTGTTGGAAAGTTGCAGATTTTTCTGGAGAATCGACTTTCGAAACGACGACGTTAAACTGTGGTGCTTTTTCTAAAACGCCACTGGGGAAAACGACAAAGAAATTGGGTTGCATTTGACTAAAGTCAACGTCTCGAATACTACTTACTTCGGTATCAATGAGCGCACCTTGCACATTGAAAGTGATCTTCATCCCAATTTCTGCTTTCATTGATTTGGCAATTCGATCTGATAGCGAAACATAAATGGTTTCGTCGTTGCTTTTGGCTTTGTTACCGTGCCATTCGCCTTCGATAATCTCTTCGGTATCCGTCAAGCTATCTCGGTACGTAACGCGATATTCTCGATCAAAAACCCATCGCCGCATATTGATGCTGGTATCTTGAATGTTTTGTGCTTTGGTAATGCCGTTAATATTGTCAACGCGCATGGTTACGACGGGGACTTGCTGCAAAAGGGGCAGGTCGAAATCCTTAACGAGTTGAGCAACACCGTCTTTCTGTTCGCTTTGAATATCAAAAATAATCATGTTGGGCTGCTCGCCACTTCCCGTCAAAGCCACTTGATTTAAAAGTAAGCCCTGAATAAAAAATAGCGTAGAGATCAAAGCCGTTCCCAAACCTAGCGAAACGATTAAAATTAGCGTTTGATTATTGGGACGATATAAATTGGCAATACTTTGACGCCAAACGTAACTCCATCTAGTCGGAAAAAATTTGCGTAATCCCCACGTGGCCAGTTTGGCCGTTCCTGCTAAGAGTAAGAATGCCGCAAAAATAGCAACAATAAATACGATAGCACTGACAATGTCTCCCATTTGCGCGTAAGCGAAGCCACCGATAAAAAGGGCAATTAATAGGTAAACGACCCATTTCAAAACATCCCGTTGATTCCCTTCTTCTGCGACGGAAGTACGCAAAGTACGCAGCGGAGAAGTTTTTCGAATGGCCAATAAAGGCAACATCGCAAAAAGAATGGCAATTCCTAAACCGGTAAATACGCCACTCGTAATGGCAGAGAAAGAAATATCACTACTTACGTTTTGTAGGGGAAGAAAGTCTCCGAGTACAATGGGTAAGCTGATTTGCAATAGACTTCCTAATGCGGCTCCGATGATGGAACCAATAAAACCCATCACGAGGATTTGGATTAAATAAATCCACAAAGCTTGCCAGCCACTTACGCCCATACAACGTAAAATAGCTACGGTAGCTAGCTTATCTTTAATATAAATATGGACCGCACTTGCCACCCCAATACATCCCAAAATCAGGGCAATAAATCCAACGAGGTTTAAAAAATCAGTCATACTGCCAAAGGCTCTACCGATGCCTGCTTTTCTGGATTGTACCGTAGCGGGGCGAAGCGAAGCTTCTTGAAAACGTGGGCGAAAGTCTTTTACTAAGCTGTCAGGTTGTATCCCTTCTTTCAATAAGAAATAATATTGATATTCTACCCGGCTACCATTTTGGATCAATCCTGTTTTTTCGAGGTAAGCCATTGGGATGTAAACCAAAGGGGCAATGGACGAACCAATACCCGCACGCCCTGGACTGCTGATAATGCTTCCCGCTACGTTAAAATGAAGATCACCAATTTTGACTGAATCGCCTTCTTGAATGTTAAATTGAACCATGAGCGATTTGTCAAGCATGGCATTTTGTCCCGTTTGGTAAGTTTTGTAGGCCGCCTCCGGTAAAGTATTGATTTTACCATAAAAAGGGAATTCGCCATCAATCGCTGTAATCTGACACAAGCGTGTTTGCTGTGCCGCAGAAAAATAGACCATCGAAGTGAAGTTCATCAAATCGGTCTGCGCACTACCAATGGAATCGAATAGCGTTTCCATTTCAGCGTTGACGGGTTGACTACTTTCGAGGACGAGGTCGGCACCGAGTAAGGTTTGTGCTTCCCGATTAATATCTTTCTGAAGGTTTTCACTGAAGGAATTAATCGCGACGAGCGCCGCAATACCAATAACGATAGAAGAAATAAATAAAACGAGTCGAGAGCGATTTCGGCGACTATCTCGCCATGCCATTTTTAACAACCAATTCATATAGGCTTTTTCCAGATTTACTTTGTATCTTTTTCGAGTTGCAACAAAGTTATAAATTGTTTTTACTAAATTATGCGCGAGATCAAATTAGCGGGAGTAGCTAATATTTAGCTACTATTTGATCAACCAAAACGAAATTTCAACAAAACTTAGCGCAATTCAAGTTAATTACTACCAACCGCCAAATAAACTAGACAAAATATGAATCGGATTGTTTTTACTTTGGGAATAATTTTTCTTTTACTATCTAGCTTAAGTGCTCAATCTAAATTGGAAAAGCAAATAAAAAATTTAGCGAACGATCCTGCCTTGCAGTACGGGCAGCTTAGTGTTTGTGTGATTGATGTTGCTTCGGGCAAAACGATTGCGAGTCACGAAGCGAAGCGAAGCTTGATTCCCGCGTCTTCCCTCAAAGTTGTGACAACAGCAACGGCAATCGGCTTACTCGGGGCTAATTTTCGGTTTAAAACGCAATTGGAATACGACGGAACGATCACGGCGGGAGAATTAAATGGAAATTTGTATCTCAAAGGTTTCGGGGATCCAAGTTTAGCATCGGATCACTACGACGGCGCAATGGATATGAAAACATTGTTGCAAACAATAACGGCAGTTGTAGCAAAAAAAGGTATTCAACGCATTCGCGGTGCCATCGTCGGAGATGCTTCTTTTTATCCGACGGCGGTGAATGGTCGATCTTGGTTGTGGGAAGACATCGGAAACTATTACGCTGCGGGAGCTTGGGGACTCAATTTTCACGAGAATCGTTATTTTTTACATTTTCAGCAAACTAGCAAATTAGGTGCGTCCCCTAAGATTAAGTCGGTGGAACCGGCGGTTCCCAACCTTTTACTTTTAAATGAGATCATTGCTGCGGCGAAAGGAACGGGCGATAATGCTTATCTCTATGGCTCACCGCTATCCTATACGCGTTTTGTGCGCGGAACGATCCCCATTGGCACCGGAACATTTACGATTAAGGGCGCCATTCCCGATCCACCATTTTTTGCGGCGTATCATTTAATGAATAGTTTAGAAAATGCAGGCATTCAAACGGAAAAGCTCGCTACGACTCAATTTGAGCGAACGCGGCAAGGTCTTCCTACTGCAAAACGACAAATATTATATACGCACCAATCGCCACCCTTGAGCGAACTCGTGGAGGAAACCAATTTGAAGAGCCTCAATTTATATTGCGAAAGTTTTTTGAGAAGCATGGGCAAAAAAGCGGGGAAGGAGGCGAGTGCGGAAGCAGGTCTGGCGGCAATCTATGATTTTTGGAAAGCCAGAGGGCTTAAGTTGGATGGGTGTTTTTTAGAAGATGGGAGTGGTTTATCGGTACGCAATGCAGTTTCGAGTTATCATTTGGCTAGTATCATGAGAAAAATTGCGAAAGATGATCAACTTTTTACGCCAATCTACGCTTCTTTGCCTCGGGCCGGCGAGACGGGAAGTTTGAAATATATACTGAAAGGCACCGCTGCGGTCAAAAAATTGCGGGCAAAAAGTGGTGGCATGAAAAGAGTCCGCAGTTATACAGGGTACGCAAAAACGAAGTCAGGAAAATTATTGGCCTTTTCGATGATTGCTAATAATTTTACGGGAGAAAGCGCTCATGTGCGATCGTTAATGGCAAAAGTGATGGCAGCAATGTGTGAAGAAAAATAACTTGCTGCTGCTGTCTTGATATTTAGTTGTATGCCTAGTTGTATTCCGTTCATCGTATTACGCCTTCATTCCGCTAGTTTATTCTTCCTAACTGGGTGCTTTACGTCGAATTTTAAAAAACTTACTACAAAAAAAACTTAACTTTACGAAAACTACTCTACTATGTCTGCATTTTCAAAAGCATTAAGTACTGTGGGAGTTATTCTATTGATATTGCTTGTCGCATGTGAAAGCAAATTCGATAGTAGTGTGAAAACACCAATCACCCACGCTCACGATTACTCCACCCACGACCACAGTCACGAAGATGAAAGCTACTATCCACCTACCGCAGAAAGCTCAGCGGCGTTAGCACAAAGTTTTGATAAAAAATTCTTGGAAAAATATAGCCGGTCTGCAACGGATGTGCAGCGAGATGATTGGCAGAAACCACAAACCGTAATTGGGGCCTTCGGTGATATGCAAGGCAAAACAATTGCGGACATTGGTGCAGGAATAGGATATTTCGCGCTGTATATTGCTCGATTAGGCAAAGCCGAAAAAGTAATTGCCATTGATATTGATAAATCAGCCATTGAATTTCTGAATGGGATGAAGAAGAAATTACCAGAAGAGTTACAGGATAAATTTGAAGGTAGAGTTTGTAGTTTCGATGATCCCAACTTAAGAGATGGCGAAGCTGATATTGCCATTATGGTCAATACTTACGCTTTTATTGAAAAGAGAGTAAACTATTTGAAAAACTTAAAAAGAGGAATGGCGAAAGGCGGAAAACTTTTCATCATTGATTATAAAAAGAAAGCGCTACCACTTCCTGTTCCCGAAAAAGATAAATTGCCTTTGTATAAAGTAGAAGAAGAACTCACCAAAGCGGGCTACCGTTTTGTTTCTAACGATCAATTATTAGATTACCAATATATCGTCATGGCGGTTAAGGAATAACTTAGCTTAGAATGTACTAGGAGATGAGAACGCAGTTTGGTAACATAGATATTTACTTATTTGATCAATTGCTTAAAGAGCGCTTCGCAGTCGGTCAACGAATCTTGGACGCGGGCTGCGGAGAAGGACGTAATCTATATTATTTTCTTCAACAAGGATACGAAGCATACGGAATTGATCAAAACGGAGAAGCGATTGATGCGGTACGAGCGATGGCAGCTGATCTCCCAACAGCTTGTCCTCCCGAAAACTTTGTAGTGGGAAGCATCGAAAATATGCCATTCGCAGCTGAAAGTTTTGATTGGGTGATTTGTAATGCCGTACTACATTTTGCACAAAACCAAGCCCATTTTGAAAATATGCTGAACGGACTTTGGAAAACGGTAAAAGCGGGTGGATACTTATGGATACGCTTAGCTTCTTCGATTGGATTAGAAGCGGACTTAATTCCCTTGGGACAAGGAAGGTTTTTATTACCCGATGGCTCGGAGCGATTCTTAGTGTCAATGGAAGACTTGATTAACTATACGAAAAGTTTAGACGCAGGATTATTTGAATTTATCAAAACGACAAATGTGCAAAACCTGCGTTGTATGACGACTTGGTGTTTGCAGAAAAAGTGATTTTCCTAAACGGAAGAGTAAGCAATAACTTTTGATTTTCAATGAAAAAAGGAACCAGCTGATTACAGCTAGTTCCTTTTTATTTTTTTACGAAAAACAACGCAGCAGCATTAATGTACTGCTTGGGTAGATTTCATAATTAATTTATGTCGTTCTGGTCCCGTCGAAATCATGGAAGCGGGAACGCCCAAACGATCTTCGAGCGCCGCAATGAAAGACTTTGCCGTTGCGGGTAAATCATCGTATTCCTCTACGGCGTCTAAAGACGATAACCATCCTGGAAAACCCTTCAAGACAGGTTCGATTTTCTTAGCAGTAAGATCATAAGGTAGTTGCTCGTGATTAGCGCCATCGTAGTGGTAATGCGTTGCGGCACTGATAGACTCAAATTTATTGAGCACATCAATTTTGGTGATGACTAGTTGCGTTACACCATTGAGCATGATCGTGTATTTCAATTGAGGCAAATCAATCCAACCACAGCGTCGAGGTCGACCGGTTGTTGCACCAAATTCCATGCCTTCTTTCCGTAAGAAATCTCCCGTATCATCAAATAATTCGGTCGGGAAAGGACCACCACCAACGCGCGTACAATACGCTTTGGTAATTCCAATAACTTCACCGATTTTGCTTGGTGCAATACCAAGTCCATTACAAACACCCGCCGTAACCGTATTAGAAGAAGTCACGTAAGGGTAAGTACCAAAATCAATATCTAGCATAGAACCTTGAGCACCTTCTGCTAAAATTTTCTTATTATCATTGATCGCTTGGTTAATGAAATACTCACCGTCTACTTTTTTCAAACTGCGTAGTACCTCGAGCGATTCGAACCATTTGGCTTCCTCCGCGGCTAAGTCAAAACCTTCAAACGGCGGATAAACTTGCACTAAGCTTAGGTGTTTTGCTCGTAGCGTTTGGTATTTTTCTTTGAAATCATCAGCCATGATATCTCCAACGCGCAAACCGTTTCTTCCCGTTTTGTCCATGTAAGTCGGACCTATTCCTTTAAGGGTAGAACCAATTTTTTCTTTGCCTTTCGCTGCTTCGGAAACGGCATCTAAGTACCGATGCGTCGGCAAAATGAGATGCGCTTTTCTGGCAACCAACAAACGATCTTTATAATCGACATTGGCATCAATGAGGTTTTGAATCTCTTTGGCTAAGGTGATGGGATCAATGACGACACCATTACCAATCAGGTTAATTAAGTTTTTACGAAAAATCCCAGAAGGGATGGTGTGCAGCACGTGTTTTTTACCGTCAAACTTAAGCGTATGCCCCGCATTGGGACCGCCTTGAAATCTTGCAACAATATCATACTGACTAGCGAGATAATCGACAATTTTACCTTTGCCTTCATCTCCCCATTGAAGCCCTAAAATTACGTCAACATTCATTTTAGAAATATAAGTGGTTATAAATATATCACGGACATAAAGTGGTTTAACTTTCGTGTAGGTCAAATCACTTTTTCGTTAAGATCAAACTTTGTTTTTGGAACTAGCATAAGTACCAATACAAATTAAATAACTGATTAACTTGTATCATCTTTCGAGCAGCCTCTTCGTTACTCAAATCCTTCCTAAGCAATGGCTTAGGGTAGGTTTTGTGCCTCGATTTTATTTAATGGCAATTCAGTTCTGTTTTAGTACTTACAAATCGACATCTTGTATCATTAAGGATAAATTCGATTTCCGCCATTTTTGTAAACAGCAGAAAATACAGCTTTTAGCTCGAAAGATGAAATTTGAATAACTAAATAGCAAAATTAAGAAAACCCATAGATTAATGAAATCTATTAGGTCTTAGTTTTTTTCTTATTTCAAGAATTAATCTAAAATAGGCTAGTATTATCGGAAAAGTAAGACAAAATGCTTTCGCATTGGCATAAAGCCTAAAAGAAAGTTGCTAAAGTTATTCGTGTAAATTGAAGCTATCGTTAAATTTGAGAGGAGTTCAACGGTCGAGCTTACTTCATTCCAGAAAATTATTAACGGATAGGAAAATTGATTTTCAATACCGAGCGCAAAGCGACGATTTGACCAGACAAGATATTTGAAAGCTTAGCACGATAAAGAAGAGATAGAGATAGATTTATTTATTTGCTGACGGCGGACAGTGCTTCGGCTACGCTAGACTTAAGGGTAAATAAAGGTTTTAAGCGAGTGACTTCCAAAAGTTTGATGACTTGTGTGGAAGCATTAGCAACGGCGAGTTCACCGCCCGATTTACGAGACTTTGTCATGACATTAATCAGGAAATTAAGCCCTACACTATTCATGAAGTCTAATTTAGAAAGGTCTACAACACATTTGTTTAAGCCCTTTTCAATGCGGGATTGCACGTCAAGTAAAATTTCTTTGTTGTCGTATTCGTTGAGTAAACTATTTACTTCGAGTACTTGTATGGTATCTTGTTCAGAGATGGAATAGCTCATGGGAAATAAACGTTTTAGTGTGGGTAATGTAAAGAATATGCAAAAAACTTACCAACTTTCAGGAAGCTTCCTCATCAGCACTAGATTCCACAAAGATCATGGGGCTAATTTGACTTATTCGCGGTTTTTGGACAAGCGCCGTTGCACTGACCGTATAAATTAAGCGCGTGATGCGTAATATTGAACTTTAATAGTCCCCCCATCATATCTTTAATTTGTTGAATACGAGGATCACAGAACTCAAGCACTTTTCCACAATCGACACAGATGAGGTGATCGTGTTGCTTAAAGCCGTAAGACTTTTCGTACTGCGCTAGGTTTTTGCCAAATTGATGTTTTTTGACGAGGTCGCAGTTGACCAATAATTCCAAAGTATTATAAACAGTTGCTCGGCTCACACGATAGTTCTGATTTTTCATGTGAATATAAAGCGCTTCCGCGTCAAAATGATCACTGCGTTTATAAATCTCTTCTAGAATAGCAAATCGCTCTGGCGTCTTGCGAAACCCATTTTTTTCCAAATGAACAGAAAAAATATTAACGACTTCTCTGATGATATCCTCTTCTTTTCTTTGAGTCGACATAAAAAGATTTTTGTGTCAGATAAAATTATCTGAAGCTGCTCCGTAATTATTTTAATCTAATTTTTTTAAGAAAAAAATTAAATCTAGGTACTTACAAAAGCTATTGTTCTACAAAGATACATAACAGATATAGAATAAGGTAATACTAGGCTAGTATTTAAGGATTTCCATAACAAATGGCTTAGTAGGCTAATTTGTTGATGGTACTTAATCAAGGCAATCAAAGGATACAATACTTTACCAACCGCCAGCAATAGGCTTTAGGAGAAGCATCGAAATTTATTCCTCGATTCTAGTAACGGTCGAAATACCCGGCAGACTTTGTAAGGCCTTAATCGCAATGTTGAGCTGATTTTTATTAGCAATCAAAAGACTTACTTTTCCTTCAAAATAACCCTCAGTGCCGTCGATGTAAAACGAGCGGATATTCAGCCCCAGCTTAGTAGAAATATTATTCGATAAGCGTTCGATTACGCCCGGACCATCGTCAATTCCAGTAATTAGCAAATTGGCAATAAAACTCATATTGGTCGAACTTACCCATTCCGCTTTCATAATTCGATAACCGTAATGCGCCATCAAATTGGTTGCATTCGGACAAGTTGTACGGTGAATTTTTAGCCCCACGGTAGCCGTCAAATAAGCAAAAATATCATCTCCCAAAACAGGATTACAACAACTCGCTAATTGATATTCGTATAAATCTGCGGGTTCTCCTCCGATCAAAAGCCGCGGCTTCGTTTTTCCATCTTTGCGGCGCGTTTTGGTCGAAGTAGGTTCTGGCGTTACCGGCACCTCGGTTTCTTCCTTTACTTGCAAAGATTTGTCTTCGACCAGCTTATGATGCTCTACCTTGAATTTTTTTAATTCTTGGAAACTCAATTCATCAATCGCGAAAGCGTAGTAAAGATCCACCCTAGAGTTGTAGCCAAAATGTTTGACCAACATATCGACGTTATCTTCAAAATTAACCTTAAGATTTTTGAGCTTTCGGCGCAAAGTCTCTTGTGCAAATTCTCCCTGCTTCCGGCGCTCTTCCTTCATCGTAGACCGAATCTTGGAGCGTGCTTTTCCCGTAACGACCATCTTCAGCCAGTTTTCGTTAGGCTTCTGGTTTTTATCGGTGATAATGAGGACCTGATCTCCATTTTGGAGTTCGTACCCCATTGGAACCAATTTATTATTCACCTTAATTGCTTTACATTGATAACCAATAGCGGTGTGAATACTAAAGGCAAAATCTAGCGCCGTAGCTCCTTTGGGAAGTATTTTCAAATCCCCCGAAGGCGTATAAATATAGACTTCTTCGTTGAAAAGGTTCGTCTTGAAATCATTCAAAAACTCTACGGCGTCATTGGTTGGATTATCGAGCATCTCTCGAATATTATCTAACCAATCATCATAGACGTCTGGTTCGTCAGAAATGCCTTTGTATTTCCAGTGCGCCGCAAATCCGCGTTCGGCAATCTCATCCATGCGTTCCGTACGAATTTGCACTTCCACGTAGCGACCTTGCGGACCAATGATGGTTGTATGCAAGGATTCGTAACCATTCGACTTTGGCGTTGTAATCCAATCTTTCAACCGTTCTGGAATTGGTTTGAAAACATCTGTAATTTCGGAGTAAAACTGCCAACAAGTAGATTTTTCTTTTTTGGGAGGCACATCAATCGTAATCCGTACGGCGAATAAATCGTAAATCTGCTCAAAAGGGACTTTCTTGACTTTAATTTTATTATAAATGGAATAAATTGATTTTGGTCTGCCGGTAATGCGGTAGGGAACACCAATTTCGTTTAACTTCTCAGTGAGCGGGCGAATGAATTCTTCAATGTAAGCGTTTCTTTCTCGCTTGGTTTCTTGGAGTTTACGGGCAATTTCGTGATAATCCTCTGGAGAAGTAATCTTCATGCAAAGATCCTGAAATTCCGTTTTGATGGAATAAAGCCCTAAACGGTGTGCCAAAGGAGAATAGATATAACTTGTCTCGGCGGCAATTTTCAACTGCTTGTGCCGTGGCATTGCACCTAAGGTTCGCATATTATGCAAACGATCTGCCATTTTAATGAGCACGACTCTAACGTCTTCGACCAAAGTGCTGAGGACTTTTCTGAAGTTTTCAGCTTGTGGACTTCCTTCGTTGTAAGCACTGTCCAACTTCGTGAGACCATCTACGATTTTGGCAATTCGTTGACCAAAAGTATTTTCAATTTCTTCCAACATCACATCAGTGTCTTCCACGACATCGTGAAGGAGGGCACAGACGATTGCTGTAGGTCCGAGACCAATTTCTTCGGCACAGATTTGTGCGACGGCGATTGGATGGAGAATGTAAGGTTCTCCCGACTTTCTACGCTGTTTGCTGTGCGCATCTACCGCCATGGTATAAGCCTTACGAATATTCTGATGATCCGTATTATCCATTTTGGATTTGATCGCTTGCAACAATTTTCGATAGGCTCTAGTGATGAGTAGCCGCTCTTTTTCTTCGTATTTGCTTACCGCTTCCTGCATTACTTTCTGAGTTAAAAATTACTAGCTTGTTAATGGCAATTACTTATATTTAAATATTGGACTTCGGATGACTTCTTCTTTAGCTAAACTTAATCTCTCCAAAATCCTTACAGCAGGCATTAACAATTTGAATATTTAATTTAAATTATCAATTAAAATTGATAAAGTCAATTTATCATTTTGAACTTGTTTTAGTAATCTAAGCTTAGCGCAAAGCTAAACCCTACACCTTACAACCAATCGCGGAAAAATTAAATAAGGTTTTAGGGGAAAAGAGGAACCTTATACGGGGATGTTTTTTACTGGGTAGTAGACTTATTTCAATGTCGTCTAACGGTGACTCTAATAGTTTGGCTTTACCCAAACCAAATCTTTCTCTTCTGCCCGGAGTAAAATAGTTTGCGGATTAGGCGTTTAGGTTCGTTGCCATTTTTTGCGGTACATAGACGAGCTATTGCGCGGAGAAATGGAAAATAAGACTAACACAAGGTCAACATATCTTTCCGCTACTGAAATAATTTCCTTGAGGGAAAGGAGATTGCTACTTAAGCACGGCAGCAATTTGAGTTGATCTATTTATTACTTTCGGCCTCATCTGATGAAACTACCTTATAAATAGGGCGAAAAGCGGCTTCACAAAGTCAAATTAACAAGCTAAATTGCTGCTTAACAAATCTAATAAAAATCTAAGCGAAAAACACGGAGTTTTCTGCTTTTAATTTTTTTTAAAATTAAGACCGCTTTTTTGCAAAAAAGGTTATATATTTGCATCGCTTTTGAGGAAAGCTGTCAGATATAGGTTTTTAACGAAAATATCTACTGATAGTATTGTTTTTTCTAGTTTCAAAAGCAAATGATATAGTTGCGGGTGTGATGGAATTGGTAGACATGCTAGACTTAGGATCTAGTGCTTCACGGCGTGGGGGTTCGAGTCCCTTCACCCGCACCAACAAAAATATGGAGGAACTTCAAATAGCTTGAAACTTCCTCCATGTTTTACATTTTTAGAAATAGATTTGTGCCACTTAAGGAAAGTACATTAGAAATGTGTGAGTAAGCCGTCGAGGAAATCCTAGCAGTCGCAAACTTTTTGAGTTGAACCATTGTTTTTTGGTTTAGGATAAGCTTCTCTCTTTTATTATAACTAACAGTTTTACCTACCCAAGTTTCAATAAGATCTTGAATTGTTTAACTCTTTTGGAGCCTCACATACGCATCTCCTTCTACTATTTTATACGATTAACGACTGGTTTTTAACTCAAAAAAAGTGCTACGATGAAAAGTAGTACGCAAATTGCAGTAATTTTTTTACTTGAATTACTCCAATCAGCTACGAGTAGCGAAAGTTAGTATCAATAATCATTTTATTTAACACCAATATTTATACACTTAATACTATGGCTAAGGTTGTCAGAGAAGAGGTTAGTAAATTGAGTTCTAAAATTAGCTTAACGATTGAGCGAGCAGATTATGAACCAAAATTCAAGACGGAATTGACGAAGTACCAACAGAAATCTCACATGAAAGGGTTTCGGAAGGGAAAAACTCCAATGGGACTGATCAAAAAAATGTACGGTAAGGCTCTCTTAGCGGATGTGATTAATGAAGTCCTCCAGAAAAAACTTTCGGATTATCTCATCGAAGAGAAATTAGATATTTTAGGTCAGCCTTTACCTGCCGACGATCAGGCGGAGTTGGATTTCGATGTCAACAACTTAACTGATTTTGAATTTAAGTTTGATATTGGTATCGCTCCAGAATTTGAACTAAAAGGATTATCGACGGAAAGTAAATTTAGCAAATATGCTGTCGATGTTGATCCTGCGATGGTCGATAAAGACATGAATAATATTCGGGAAAAAGTAGGGAAACGAATTGAAATAGAGACACAAATCGAAGAAAAAGATGTGCTCAAAATCAACGCCGAGGAGTTAGAGGGGGACAAAGCTAAGAAAAATGGCTGGGCAACTACTTTTGAAATTGCGGTAGATTTGATCGCGGACGAAGATTTGAAAGCGGATGTTTTAGCTAAGCAAAAAGGAGATAAAATTCGCTTTAACGTAAATACCCTCGAAAAAGATAGAGACGAAGCGTATATTCGAAAATATATCTTAAACGTTTCTGAAAATGATACGGAAGTAGAAATTGGAGAGCATTTTGAAGGTACAATAGAGTTGGTTTATCGTATGGGACCAGCAGATTTAGATCAGGAACTTTTCGATAAAGCTTTTGGCGAAGGAAAAGTTAGCTCAGAAGAAGAGGCAAGAGGCATGATCGAAAAAGAAATCGAAGCTTATTACGATAAACAAGCAGAAGCATTACTTTACAGAGATTTCCAAAATGCATTGACCGAAGAGAATGAATTGGAATTGCCAGATGAGTTCTTAAAAAAATGGTTGAAAGCATCTAACGAGGAAGTTTCGGCAGAAGTAATCGAAAAGGAATATGATCCTTTTGCGAATAATTTGAAATGGTCTTTGGTAAAAGGTAAAATTGTTAAGCAATTCGATTTGAACTTAACGGAAGAGGAAATCTTCGAAGGGCTCAAAAATCGGGTGCGTAGCTATTTTGGTGGTTACGGCGATGAATTAATCGTACTTAATATGGCTAATCGCTTGATGGATGATGAGAAACAGGTCAACCAAATGCAAGAAGAGTTGATGTCGGATAAGATGTTTAAGGCGATGCGCGATCAAGTAACAATCGAAGAGAAAAAAATTGCTTCTAGCGAATTTGACGAAATACTCAAAGAAGCAAAAGCAAAAATCGAGGCAGCAAACGCACAAGCCGCAGCAGAAAGTACGCCAGAAACCGCTACCGAAGAAATTGTTGAAAACATAGAAGAAGCCTAATGTTTATCATGTTTATCGATGAAATAAGACAATCTGTCTGTTAATTCGATCTTTATTGAAACATTTAGATGTTTCTTTGTTTATAAATAGTAACGTTAAACTTGCGAATTGAGAATCTACTTTCCCAATTCGCAAATTTATATTAACCGATTTGAAAAATAGGATTTATTATGTTTCACAAAGATGAGTTTTTTAAATATGCTACTAAACATTTAGGTCTTAGTGGTATGCACGTCGAAAAATATGCAGAAATCAATGGCGGTAGCGCCATCCGAAATAGCATGACCCCTTACATCATCGAAGAGCGACAAATGAACGTGGCTCAAATGGATGTATTTTCTCGATTAATGATGGATAGAATTATTTTTCTAGGAACAGAAGTACGAACGGATGTCGCTAACATTCTTCAAGCTCAGTTACTTTTCTTAGAGTCTGTCGATCCCAAAAGAGATATTCAACTATTTATCAATAGCCCAGGTGGTTCCGTCATCGACGGTCTAGGAATCTATGATACGATGCAGTACGTCGGTCCAGATATCGCTACTACTTGTACGAGTTTGGCTGCTTCTATGGGAGCCGTACTTTTATGTGCTGGTACCGCTGGAAAGCGAGTCGCATTACCACACTCTCGGGTTATGATTCACCAATTGTCAGGCGGAATGTTTGGTCAATTCAGCGATATGGAAATTCGATACGAACTTTCTAAGCAATTGCGTTTTGAATTGTATACCATTATGGCAGAACACTGCGGCAAAACTTTCGAAGAAATTGAGCGCGATTCCGATCGAGATAATTGGATGAGAGCAGCTGACGCGAAAGCTTACGGCTTAGTTGATGAAGTATTAGAACGTAAAAACGGTAAAAAAGGCGAGGCTTAAGCCTAAAGTCTAATACTTGAAATTAGCTTTCTTAAGGGTTCATTTTTAAAAATAAATCCCGCGAAAGCTTAAGATTACAATAGATCACTCGCAGCTGGAATTAATATTGTCTTAAGAAAGATATATTTGACTAAATGCTAGTGAATTACATACATTTTCCGGTTTCTTATTCGTACCTTCGACTGAGAAACCGGAATTTTGTTTTAAGGGGGGGTGAACCCCCAGTATTCGGAGCAAAGAAATTCTAAACAAGCTCCAAACGCTAAAATTAAAACGTTACTTTCCCGTTTGATAATCACAGAAATAAAATAGAATGCGAAAAAGTAAAAATAATTATCGATGTTCGTTTTGCGGAAGAGATAAATCAGAAGCATTAATTTTGATCGCCGGAATCGATGGGCACATCTGTGAAGTATGTGTAGAACAAGCCGATGAAATTATTCAAGAGGAGTTATTTTCTGGTAAAGGTCAAGCAAATAAAGAGGACTTTCTGCTTCCCGAAACGGTAACACCAATGGAAATCAAAAAGCACCTCGACCAATACGTAATCGGTCAGAATGATGCCAAAAAATACCTCTCCGTAGCAGTATACAATCACTACAAACGACTGAAGCAAGGTGTTTCTGCCGACGAAGTCGAAATTGAAAAGTCTAATATTCTTTTTGTTGGTCGGACGGGAACAGGAAAAACTTTGCTCGCTAAAACTATCGCTAAGTTTTTGAACGTACCTTTTTCTATCGTTGATGCTACCGTTTTTACCGAAGCAGGTTACGTCGGAGAAGATGTTGAAAGTATCTTAAGCAGAATCTTGCAAGTATGCGATTATAATGTCGCCCTCGCCGAGAAAGGAATTGTCTACATTGATGAGATTGATAAAATTGCCCGGAAGTCTGATAATCCTTCTATCACGAGAGATGTTTCGGGAGAAGGGGTACAACAGGCAATGCTTAAAATGTTGGAAGGTACCGAAGTAAATGTACCTCCACAAGGCGGTCGAAAACATCCAGAACAGAAAATGGTAAAGGTTAACACCGAAAATATTCTCTTTATCTGCGGTGGCGCTTTCGATGGCGTCGAAAAATTAATCGCTCGTAGAATCAATACGCAAGTAATTGGTTTTAGTGGAAAAGATAAAGCTGAAATTGATCGAGATAACTTATTACAATACATCAATCACCAAGATATCAAAAGCTTCGGCTTGATTCCAGAATTGGTGGGTCGGCTTCCCGTGCTCACGTACTTAGAGCCTTTGACCGCAGAAACTTTACGCAAGATTCTATCCGAGCCTAAAAACTCTTTAGTGAAGCAGTACACTAAGTTATTCGCAATCGAAGGAATTAAGTTGAAAATTACGAAGGACGCACTGACCTACATCGCTGAGAAAGCTTTAGAGTTTGAACTCGGTGCTCGTGGATTACGCTCGATTTGTGAAGCAATCATGATGGACGCAATGTTCGAATTGCCATCTCAAAAAAACATCAAAACTTTCACGATTGATAAGGATTACGCAGAAGAAAAATTAAATCGCTCTAAGTTGAAAAAACTTCAAGTAGCTTAAACGCTACTGAAAACATACAAAATATACAAATAAGTATTTACCCAAAAAGCGGTTGTCTTTCTAAAAGGCAACCGCTTTTTTGAAAATAACATAAGGCAAAAGAAAATATTTACCTCATAGTTGAGCTGATCATATATTGATTGTTGGAGATGGAAAAAGATCCTTAATTTTTATTTACTTTTGCGAAGAAAGGATTTTTCAAACAACTTTAATATGCGATACTTCATCGAACTTGCTTATAATGGAACGCGTTTCAGCGGTTGGCAACGACAGCCCAATGATCGTTCTGTGCAAGAAACGATCGAAGTGGCGCTGACAACTTTATTGCGACAGCCCATCAGCATTATGGGATGTGGGCGTACCGACGCAGGTGTACACGCCAGCCAGTTTTTTCTGCATTTTGATTTTGAGGAAATACTTGCTCCCAATTTAATTGGTAGACTCAATAAGTTTTTAGGAAAAGATATTGCCATTCGACGGATTTTCCCCGTTGCAGCCGAAGCGCACGCTCGATTTGATGCTACGGCACGGAGCTACGCCTACCATTTGTGTTTTGAAAAAGATCCTTTCCGACAGGAATCTTGCTACGCTTACCTCTACGCGAAAAAACCAGATTTTCAATTGGTACAAGCAGCAGCTCAACTGCTATTATCATACGATGCCTTTTTTCCTTTTTGTAAAACGAACTCTGATGCAAAGACGATGAATTGTCAATTGACCAAAGCCACTTGGGAAATTCACCCCGAAACGGAAACGTGGATTTTTCATATCTCCGCTAATCGCTTTTTGCGAGGAATGGTACGCCTGATTGTAGGGATGTGTCTACAGGTAGGAACGGGAAAAATAGCCTTGGCAGAAGTGAAAGCAGCTTTGGACGAGCAACGGCGATTGAGTAAAAGTCTTAGCGTTCCGCCAGAAGGTTTGTTTTTAACGAAAGTAGTTTATCCTTTTCTTTAAAATAATTTCCACTTCTTAACACCTTTGGTAATACGACTATAGCTATTCGCTTTTGCACCAAAGCCTTTTACCCAATCTTGAGATTGATCAACATTGAAATCAATAATTAAAGGTCGACCAGCGTTGGTTTGCAGCAAAACGTTAAACATAAAAGGAAGCGCAGCGTGTTCCCAACCATAAGGCGAAGCAAGTGGCACCAAGCTTAAAATCTTATTGTGGCTATAAATAAAAAAGTTGATGGCACAAAGTTGTTGCTGCTTGTCCACCACACCAGAAATAAAACCTACTCCTCGATGCATCGCGTTGTACATCAAGCGTTGTAAAGCGTGAAAGTTGAAATCTGATTTATCTTTGTGGTGGCTATATTTTTTATAAAAATCAGCGAGCACTTCGGGCTTAAGATTGGAGACGGCTTGCAGTTGAGCCGTTTTAGCTTTGTGCAAACTGGCCTTCAATTCTTCGGTAAAAGCAGCTTCTAGCGTTTCAATTTGCTCATTGATCGCCAACTGATAATTGAGTAATTGTTCTTCCTTGAAATCAAGATTGTCGGGCAAGGCAATTCGTTCGTTTAAGTGAACCTCAATAGACTTATATTCTTTGGGAATGGCTTGGAGGAAATTCTTAACGCGTTTTGGAGATAGAGCATTAACGGAATATAAGCCCGCTTCTCTCAACAAAGGTGGTTGATAAAGTCCTTTACGTTTAAGAAAGTCTTCTTTCCAAATCAATGGAAAAACGGATTGATAGTCGCCTTCGACCAAAGCATCCCATTCCTTCGCTACGTTATTGAGGTACCACTGGTAGCCAAATACGTTGCCATTCGTTGCGTAGTGTACGCAGCCATTCCACTTATTCCTAACGATCTCCTCTGCGGGTACAAAACGAATATCCATTTAGCTTAATTGTGTTGCGGGGTAAAGCGAAAATTGTTCCATGTGTTCATTAACCTTGGCCTTAGTCTTAGCGATGACCGTTTCGTTGTCTACATTTGTAATTACTTCGTCAATCCAAGTAACGATTTGCTGGCAATCTGCTTCGTTCATTCCTCGCGTAGTGATCGCTGGAGTACCTATTCTAATCCCCGAGGTAACAAAAGGAGATTGGGTATCAAAAGGCACCATATTCTTATTGACGGTGATATCTGCCGCTACGAGCGCTGCTTCTGCTTGTTTGCCCGTTACATTTTTAGATCGCAGATCAATTAGCATGAGGTGATTGTCCGTTCCGCCAGAGATTACTTTGTAACCGTTGTCTACGAAAGCGGCAGCCATTACTTTTGCGTTGTCTTTCATCTTTTGACAGTAGCTCTTAAAACTCGGCTGTAAAGCTTCCTGAAAAGCGACGGCTTTTGCTGCGATCACGTGTTCTAACGGACCACCTTGCATTCCAGGGAAAACACCACTATTCAATATTGCCGACATTTTAATCGGATTACCTTTTTTGGTGGTACGTCCCCAAGGATTATCTATATCTTCTCCCATCATAATTAATCCACCTCTTGGCCCGCGCAAAGTTTTGTGCGTCGTAGAAGTAATGATATGACAATGGGGAAGAGGATCATTTAAAAGCTTAGCCGCAATCAAACCCGCAGGATGAGCAATATCTGCCAATAATAATGCGCCAACTTTATCCGCAATGGCTCTAAAGCGAGCGTAATCCCAATCTCTAGAATAGGCAGAAGCACCACAAATGATTAGCTTAGGTTGCGCTTTCAATGCAATTGCCTCCACCTTATCCATATCAATCAATCCTGTATCTTCTTCTACTCCGTAGAAATAAGGCTCGTATACTTTTCCCGAAAAATTAACTGGCGATCCATGTGAAAGGTGACCACCATGCGATAAATTAAAGCCTAAAATTTTATCACCAGCTTGCAAAACGGCTAAAAATACTGCTGCGTTTGCTTGTGCGCCAGAGTGGGGTTGTACATTCGCATAGCTTGCGCCAAATAATGCTTTTAAGCGATCAATAGCGAGTTGCTCGATTTGATCTACAATTTGACAACCACCATAATAACGCTTTCCAGGATAACCTTCTGCGTATTTATTCGTCAAGCAAGTCCCCATGGCATCCATAACGGCTTGGCTCGTAAAATTTTCAGAAGCAATCAACTCAATTCCTTCTCTTTGTCTTGCTAATTCTTGTTGAATTAACCCAAAAACAGCGGTATCTTTCATTTTAACATTAAAATTTATTATAAATTATAATTATTTAAATACTTGGCAGCTTATTTGAAGGATTAAAAAGTGAAGCCCCAAATGCAGCACTGTAAAATTACAACAAAAACTTAAAGGAAAGCCGGAAAAAGTCTTGATTCTTTTAAGTTTTACCTAGAAGTTGTTTAATAATTCTAAAAGCAGTTGAGAAAGGCTTTGCCTTCACGCAAGTAAGCAGAGATTTTTGTTCAAACCTGCCTCTGCCGGCAGGCAGGTTGAAGCTCTTTTAGGAGTTCGTAGCAGCGCTACGGAGGATG
>CALFBG010000365.1 GCA_937951685.1 uncultured Saprospiraceae bacterium
TTAAATATTTTAGCCAAATATGAAAATGCAACTGCGTGGCAAACACCAAAAAGCGAGATTGATTCCATTTTGAATATTGTTTTTGAAGGGGGCAGTACTAAGTTTGCGGAACTCCTTTATCAAAACATAAAACTTGAAGCGAGGCATCAGGATCATTGGGTACAGAACTACTTACTAGAAATAGAAGCCTCTAATCAAAAAGTAAAGATCAACTTTAAAAACACGCCGTTAGCCACCGATAAAAAGTACATAAAAGAAGCGCTACTTAAAACCGCTGCCTTTTGGAAAAACGAAAAACCAATTGTAATAAAGTTCTTAGTTGCTTCGGATTTCAATCATAAATTTAATGAAAGCTTATCGGAAGCTTACTTACAAATTAATCATTTCAACTTAACTTCATTTTCTAGTTGTGCCCAAAAAGCGGAATGTTTATTTGAAAGTAAAGCAAAATTAATTCTTCGAATCAATAACCTACATAAAGCAGAAGAAGTGGAAGGCGTAATTTACTATGCAAAAATTCTAGCTCGGAGGTTTCCGTTTGAGAAGGCGTTCACCATTACCTTATGGAACTTGCGAAACCCCAAAACTAAAATCAACACTAAAAGAGACGCCGCACCTAAAGTTGAGACAAGTGACCAACGGCGCTAAATGCACCTACAACATTTGCACTTACCGTTCGCTTAAGCGTCAATAAAAATGTGTTCAATGGTAAAAATCATTCCATTTCAAATCAAATACCAAGAAAAAGTAAATCTACTCCTCGCTGAGATCGCCAAAGAATTTCCAAACCCCATTTTGTCTCCATCTACGAAGCACAAAAATACAACAATTGATAAATATTGGATTGCCCTCCAAGGAGAGCTCGTCGTTGGGACCATCGCGATTGTAAAGCTAAAGCAAAAAAACGCCATGCTAAAGAAAATGTTTGTTGCCAAAGCCTATCGAGGAAAAGAAAAAGGAATCGCCAATCTACTTTTAAACACGGTGTTTGAATGGTGTAAGCAAGAGCAAGTTGCTACTATTTTTCTGGGCACGATGCTTCAATTTAAAGGTGCGCATCGGTTTTATGAGAAAAATGGATTTCGGGAAATTGATCGGGCGGAGCTGCCGATGGATTTTGTTTTTAATTTGGTTGATGAGGTGTTTTATGTTAGGGATGGAGAGGCTGGTGGTGGGGAACAATAATAAGATGAGTTTAGATTTCTTGATATAAAATTGTTTCTGCTATGTGATTTGAACAGGTGTTTGCTTACATTTGAATGTATTCGTTTGTAGGCTAATCATATTTGAATCGGTAATCTGTTGACTGTGTATGGATTGTGAATGCAGGGTGTTGAGCGGTGTAAAAAAATGTAATCAAAAAGTTTATACTTTGTGAGAAAAAGTATATATTTGCGCTATGTACTATAGAAGAAAAATAATGCTTGGACTATTGGAAGTATTCGAAGGTAAATTGAATAAAACTGACTTCCAAAAACTTCTGATGTTGCTTGCTAAACATCAAGAGAAACCTTCTTATGAATTTGTACCCTACAAATTTGGATGCTTTTCGTTTCAATCCTACGCAGATATGCGTACAATGATGAAATATGAACAAATAGTAGAAGAAAAGACAGAATCGGAGTCTTTTTGGGTGAAAAATGATACAACTAATTATTACTCCATACTGAAAAAAAAGGATCAGTTATTACTAGATTATCTTAAAAGGAAATTTAAAGATTTTTCAACCGAAGATTTAATTAAGTATACTTATCGAAAGTATCCTTACTACGCAATAAATAGCACTATTGCGGAAAAGATATTGACAAAGGATGAGTTGCAAAAAGTCCAAGCGCTAAAGCCTTCAAACAAAGTTAAAGCACTTTACACAATTGGTTACGAAGGAATTTCTCAAGAAAATTATTTGAATCGACTCATACAAAATAATATAAAAGTTCTTTGTGATGTAAGGAAAAATCCGTTAAGTATGAAATATGGATTTTCAAAAAATCAGTTGTTGAAAGCTTGTAATGGTTTAGGAATTGAATATATTCATGTACCAGAAGTTGGCATTCCAAGCGATAAAAGAAAAAAGTTAGATACGCAAAAAGACTACGATAAACTGTTCAAAGAATACAATAACAATCTAAGTCAGGAAAAACCTTTGGAAGGTATCGAAAAGATAAAGAAACTATTGAAAAGTAATAATAGAATTGCGATCACGTGTTTTGAAGCAAACATTCATCAATGTCATAGGAAGCATCTTGCAATAAATATGTTACAAGAAAGCGAGGAATACAAAATTATACACATTTAAACCATGTTCTCATGGCTAAAGAAAGAATTTTAATAACTGTCAAAACATATCCTACTCTTTCAAACAAATATGACGAATTAGTTTGTACTGCTGGTTTCAGAGAAGATGGAAGTTGGGTTAGGATTTATCCAATTCCATTTAGAAAACTTGATTATGAGTCTAGATATGCAAAATATCAATGGATTGAAATAGATTTGGTGAAAAATACATCAGATCCTAGACCAGAGTCTTTCAGACCATACAACTATGAGACAATAATTACTCACGATACTATTCCTACTGGAAAAGATAGACTGTGGATAGAACGAAAAAAATATGTTCTCAAAAATGTTTATACTGATTTAAGTAAATTAATTAGTGAAGCAAAGGACAAAGAAATTTGCACCTCATTGGCAACATTTAAACCTGCCGAAGTTTTAGACTTTAAGATTGAAAAAGTTGCACGAGACTGGGATGCCAAAAAATTAGCAATACTAGCTGCTAAAGCAAATCAAACAAATATCTTTGGTCAAGCAGAAAATCCTTTTGAAGTTGTCAAAAAAGTTCCATATAAATTCTCTTACAAGTTTAAAGATGAAAAAGGGGTGACAGCTACTTTAATGATTGAAGATTGGGAAATTTGTCAATTATACTGGAATGTACTTCAACGTCATGATTTCGATGAAATGAAAGCATGTGAGGATGTCAAGAAAAAGTACTTTGAAGACTTTGCAAAGACCAAGGACTTATATTTGTTTTTAGGTACTACAAGGCGATTCCATTTCATGGCACCAAATCCATTTGTAATTATTGGAACATTTCATCCAAAACCAGAAACTCAAGGACGATTATTCTAAATTATATGCATTGTGTCTGATTATCAGGTAGGCATACGATGAATCTAAATATTTTTCTAACAAATTAATATCGAACGTTCAAAAAACCATTAAGGATAATAATATCTCAGATGAAGACTTAGGAAATTGCTTAAATGAGAAAAGTTAGATTAGTAATTGATACCAATGTCTTTTTTATTCAACATTCAACATTAATTCCCCCATTCGCAACAAAGAAACCCCTCATCTCAAACATTTACAGCTCTTTTTACATTATTTTACAATTGATCAATCCGAGCAGCAGTACTTTATCTTACTTTTAAGGGGAGTTAATTCCTGAACTAATTTCACTCCGCAAAAAAAGAAAATGATTTTTTGTTTAAAATAAAAAAAATGCAGCGATATAAAGTTCTTAAAATTTACCCTTGCTTTTTCCTATTCCTTTTACTCGCTTCTTGCAACGGGCAAACGAAAGAGGTTCGAGCTAATGCTTTCGCAACGGGCGAAGTCGTTTCTGGATTGGATCATCAAATCTGGAAAATATTTCAAGACCAAAAAGGAAATTATTGGTTTGGTAGCAATGGGAATGGTATTTATCGCTACGATGGGAAACAACTAAAATTGTACACGCAAGAAGATGGCTTAGTGAGTAATACGATCCGGGACATCCAAGCAGATACTCTAGGTAATATTTTTATCAGTACGCAAAGAATGGGCATCAGCAAGTACGATGGAAAGACCTTTACGACCTTAAAACCCATCACGACTGCTCCGAATGCTTGGAAATTAGCACCGCATGATTTATGGTTTATTCGCGACGGACAGATCTATCGCTATGATGGCAAATCACTTTTTGAATTGGAATTGCCAAGACAAGATCTGGAAAAAGCATTTGGGATCAACGTACAAGGCTTATCTTTTAAGGATATGAATAGCAGTCCTTACGCGGTTTATGGCATAGATAAGGATCGAGCAGGCAATCTTTGGATTGGAATGATCGTCGCGGGGGCTTTTCGCTACGATGGAAAATCATTTTTGTGGTTTCCCGAAACGGAACTTTCTACGCTCGCAGATGGGCGCGTTCCTGGAGTTCGGTCACTGCTGGAAGATAAAAATGGTGATTTTTGGTTGAGTAATTTTATCAGTAAATATCGCATCCGTGAGGACAATGGCAGGGTAGCGTATGAAAAGTTGAAAGGAGTAGATACCGATGAATATTTTTTAGATCGAATCGCCTATTTTAATGCAGGACTATCTGATCGTAACGGCGATTTATGGATGACTACTTATACGGGCGGTGTTTGGAAACTGCAAGGAAACGAGTTGCTTAATTTTCCCGTTAAAGATGGTAAAACGGAAGCCTTGCTCATTTCAATTTACGAAGATCGTCAAGGTGTTTTATGGCTAGGCACAGATAATCTTGGTGTTTTTAAGTTTAATGGAAAAACTTTTGATAAATTTGAACCTCAGTTAAAGGCAGGGAGCAACTAAGGGGAATGCATGAGGTTCATTGTGTAACGCAGCCACCGCGCTTAAGCCGATTTCCAATTTTGTACCAGTATTCAAAGTAGTATCGAAATGAATTCTAAATTATTATTACTGCACGGCGCCTTGGGTTCCAAAGCGCAATTTGTAAAGCTTAAAAAAGAGCTGTCAACGCAATTTGAAGTATACGAACTTGATTTTGCAGGGCACGGAAAAAAGGAATCAACCCAAGATTTTACCATAGATTTATTTACAACAAACGCAATTGAATTTTTAAAGGAAAACGAACTTGATTCGGTAAATATATTCGGCTACAGCATGGGGGGATATGTGGCTTTAAATTTGGCCAGGAAAGCACCGCATTGCGTAGCAAAAATAATTACATTGGGTACAAAATTCAATTGGACGAAAGCAACGGCGGAGCAAGAGATGAAGATGTTGAACCCAGAGAAAATAGAAGCGAAAGTCCCCGCGTTTGCCAATCACTTAGCGACGATTCACGGTTCGGATAATTGGAGAAAAGTGCTTCGCAAAACCGCTCAAATGATGTACGGATTAGCTACGGGTAAAAAAATAACAACAGCGGAATTAGAACAAATCGAACAGGAAGTTTTAATCGGTATTGGTAGCAACGATAAAATGGTAAGTATCGAGGAATCAAAGGAAAGTGCGAGGGCTTTGCCAAATGGAAAGTTGGAAATCCTAGCAGATTTTCCGCATCAACTTGAACGCATAGATGCAGCGAAGCTTGCCAGCATCATCGAGCAGTTTTTACTTGAAGCCAAAACTTAAGCCTAATTGGAAGTATCCAACATCCGCCAAAAATCACCAAATTTGTGTGGCTCGCGCGCAATCGTTTTTGCTTCCACTAAGCGATTCAAATTAGCAATAGTTGTCTCATCCGTTTGGGATAAAATAAAAGCAATTTCTTTCGTTGCCAGAAAATTATATTGCTTAAGCAAGTCCAATTCCGTTAAATGGATCGGCGCCGCGTCAACCTTTTTGCCCAGTGCTTTTTCTAGAGCGAGAATATAATTTGCATATCCCGACATCCCAGAAATCTTAAAGCCTTTTCCGTTTTTACCTATAAAAATAAAAGTTGGAAACCCTCTAACGCCATAGGTTTTTCCTTGCTGCATTTCTTCGTGGAAACTTTGTATCACCGATTCATCGTGATAATCCGCCAAAAATTGAACGCTATTTCCGCCACAAGCTTCGACGGCTTTTACCAAAAAATGTTCTTTAGTGATATTCTTCTTTTCTAAGAAAACCTGCTCTCTTATTTTTCTAAGAAATCGCAAAGCAAATGCTTCCCCTTGTTTTTGAGCGGCTTTAAAGGCAATAGAAGGCGGAAAGGAAGAACTCAAGGGATCTTCAATCCAAATATCACCATCAATGCTCATTCCGGTCTGCTCGCCAACTTCATCCCAATGATGCGCAACGTCACTCGGTTTTCCAATTCCATTCGATTTATCCGCAAAACCTTCCCAACCGGGCAATAAGCCTCCCATTTTATATTCAATAGCTACGTAGTTGCCATATTCCAGCTTGAATTTTTTCAACTCGGGTTCAATCGCCCAACAAGCCGAACAAATTGGATCGGTGTAATAAATCAATTTGACTTTCTCCTGTTCGAATAAATTAATTTCCTCAATCGCTGCCGCTTCGGAAGGTTTACAAACGCCCGTTTCAAGCTCGCATGAAAAGTTTTTATCGTCGGATTGATCCATATTCGTTGATTGCGGTTTAAAATTACATGAAATTATTGATGAAATAACTCCAATGATCATAATCGTATTCAATTTCATCGTTTAAAATTCATACTTTAGAATGAATTATACAAGTCCTAGCTCATCTAAGTAGGTTATACCTAATAAATTCACTAATTCATGACGAGTAAATTTTATTTTACTATTCGTTAAAAAGCCTTGAAAATATGCAGCCGTAGCTGCGGTGACGAAAAAAAGCTGAAGTACTGGATTACAATGCTTTGCTGCCGGCAGGCAGGTGTAAATATTAAGATCTATTTTAAAACAACTTCATTATTCAAAACTCAAAAAAAATGATCAGAACGGAAACTATCATTGCCGTCCATAAGGTAAGAGAAAGCTCAAATTGGTATCAACAGTTGCTGGGGTGTAAAAGTAATCACGGCGGCGATGCGTTTGAAATTTTAGCAGACCAAGATGATACCGTCATCTTGTGTCTCCACAAATGGGAAGCACATCAACATCCAACCTTGAGCAATCCAAATATTGAGGTCGGGAATGGCTTGATTTTGTATTTTCGCGTTGATAACTTGGATCAAATTTGGAAACAGGCTAAACGTCTAAACGTTAAAGTTGAAGCACCACCACATTTGAATGAAAATTCGGGGAAAGAAGAATTTTCTATCCGAGACCTAGACAATTACTTCCTTACGATTTCTTTGTAATGGAAAGGAAAAAATATAAGTTGTCAATCGCATCGAAAGCAGATCAATGAATAACAAAATAGAATTTAGCAATCCAGAAATGCTAACCAACGAGGATTTAAAAGCGATAGCCTTGCTAACTGGTTTCGACTTGCCAAAGGAACTCAAAGCCTTCTTTTTGAAATATGCTGGCGCAACGATTAGAATGGGGACTAAAACCTGTTTCTTCGATATCATTTATCCACACGGCTGGAGAACCGATGATGGTCTTACAAACGTTGAATCTCCGAACTCCATCGCTAAAAAATGGCAGTCTCGAAACTACTTAAATGAATTCAAACAGTTTTTTGAAATTCAAGACAACTACGTTGAACCCGATAAATTATTCCCGATCCTAGCAACCTGCTCGGGTGGTCAAATTTACGTTGCCATTGGAGGGCAACACGATGGGAAGATATTTCACGTTGATACGGGAGATGCTGGATTCTGCTTTATGGCCAATAGCTTGGAAGCATTTTTGTTACAATGT
>CALFBG010000366.1 GCA_937951685.1 uncultured Saprospiraceae bacterium
TCCCCCGTCAATTGAGCAATTAACATTTTTTGAAATGCCATGTCATTCTCCGGAAGCTCCGCTAAACTAAGCGCCAACTCTCCTTTTGGCGAACAACTGAAAAAGAAAAAGAGTATTAAGATTAAAGGGAGCGGTTTTAGCATTTTTGTTTTTTGGGTTTAGTGAAATGAGCTTCCAAGTATTCAATGATTTTGATTTTTTTCTTATAGAAAGAATACTGTTAGTTGAATAATTCGATCTACTTATTTTTAATTTACGATGACGATGAACGGAACCTCTTCCTCCCCAATATACACATTCAACCAAAACTATCCTACAAAACACTTACATCCTAGCTAATTTCACATGAAAGCCCCCACAACTACCGAAATCCTTGTCCAATAACGCCCATCGCTGGTTTCCCCTGCGGCGTAAAATCCAAATTCCGACGCTTCGGATCTACCACAAAATCGCCCCGCAACTGCCAAAGATGCACGCCTGCAAACCATGTTTGATCCCAAATCGTATCGAAGAACGCTTGGTAGCAATTAGCCTGCGTCTCTAGCGAAAAAAGGCTATCTGCCTGCGGGGAATAGTCCATCCATTCCCAAGGTTTACTAGCGCTGTTGGCGGTACTTTTGTAGCCCATTTCGGTGAATAAGATTTTGCGATTGTACTTTTTGTGGGTAGCAATTATCGCTGGTAAATGTTGTTGCCAACCTTCGGAAATGGCTTGCACGCTGGGATAAGACTCATCGACTAAAGGAAAGTAAGCTTGAATGCCAATGTAATCGAGTTGATCCCAAAAAGTGATCTGGTCGAATTCACGGTACCAATTGGCGGCGTAGGTGATTTTGCCCGGGTAAATATTGCGTACTTCTTGGATGAGTGTTTTCCAAAAGCTTGGTTTTTCTACGGATAAGCGGGTGAGTTCGGTGCCGATGCAAAACATTTCGGCTTTGCCACGAGCAGCAATTTTAGCATAGCGCAAAATAAAACTACGGTAGCTTGTTTGCCAAGTCTGCCAATCGGTTTCATTGTTTGGATAAATATCGGAACGCCATTTCCCGTCACTCGGCTCGTCGATCCAAATATGCGGTTTAACGAAAACTTTGAAACCGGCTGCCTTGGCATTTTGAATGCGTTTTAACCACATCGAATCTCGATGCACCATTTGTAAACTATCGCCATAATGATGTTTCATCGGACGATCATAGTCTTTTTGCGAAGCCCAAGCAACTAAAGTAATCCAATCAATATGTTCTGCTCGCATGGCTTGGAAGTTGGGGCTGTCAATCCGACCAAATACGTGTGCCCCTTTTTGCTTTTCGGGGTGCAGTAAATTTGCGGAAGCTGTTTTTCCTGCTCGACTTTGGCATTGTACCAAAAGGAGTACCAATAGCATCCATCCGAAGACGTAGTGCCAAGGCGTAATATTACGGAGTTGTTTTTTCATTTTCTTGGGATACGATTTTTGTTAAAGTTACTTGGAGAATATCTCATAAAAACGATAGACGGATTCACTTACCCGCTTCAAAATTATTTCAAAAAAGGAGTACGGCGAATTAATCTTTACAGACTAAGACATATCCTCCCAATTCCACCGCATTCGCTAAAAAAATTTGAGTTTGCTCAAATACCGTTTTCAACTTAGTGTCCGGAGCATCCTTTATTTGCTCAATTTTATAGACGCCTTGTCGGATCATATCAGCCTCGTTGTATTTAGTATAGATGGCTTCAAAGGATAACTGGTCAAAAAGTGCTTTTTTCTTTTTTAAAATTTCCAAATCCCAATATTTGAGCTTAAAACCTTGAGTACCTTTACAAAATTCGCATTCAATGCCGGAATAATAAAAAGATTCGAACTTTCTGAACGCAACAGGATTCGCATGGCTTGCGGCTTGAAATTGAATGATTAAATAGTCTAGTGCTTCGTAGCTTCGATGCGTATCCAAAATAAATTGTTCGAGAGCCATTCCACTGTTGAAAAAAGGAATCAATCTTCTTGCATCATTTTTAAATTCTATCCAGTTCGGATCTCCAAAATCACAAAAATCATTTTTAAAAGCCGAGAACGTAAAAAAAAGTAAATCCGCATACTCCGTTCCTTTCCGAGATTCAGCTTTGTCAATTAACTGCTTACCGGATTTCGGAATTGCCTTTAAACTTATATCTACGCCCATTTTTATTTCAATTTAAATAACACTCAAAAGTAGAAACAAACTCGCTCACCGCTTTTCCTCAATCATTATTCCTCATTGCTTATGCTTCTTTTAACAACTTCATAGTTTCAATACAATAATTCCCAAAAATCCATCTATCTTTTTTCTGGTTGACCTTATTTAACAAAATTAGCTCCGACAGGAATTTACTCTTTTTAAACAAAGCATCCAAAATCGCCGCCCTAAATCAGCTAATTTGAGTATGTTAAAAAAAAATAATGTTTTTTTTTAACTGTCCAATACTTACTTCCCCTTTTTCGTCATCCTACAGTGGAAAAACGAAACAGCATAAAACAATCCTAAGCAAGCTTAAGCCATGCTCCTGCGCTGCAATTTCTCCCCTCCTATTCCTTTCAAAATTATACTTTCCGCTTCCTTTTAAAAAGAGAATACCCTCGACATTTTTCGTGACCCTCGACTTTTAACATCAACAAAAATACTGTGTACTGGTAAAATTGATGCTTGATTTTTACCGAGCAATTATCAAGGAAAAACGCCCTGAAATTGCACTTTACAAAACAGCAAAAAAAAACTAAAAAAAATGCAATCTTTTTAAGTTTTTCATAAACCTTTTTCAGGTAAATATGTTTAACTATCAAATACAATAGCAATACTATTATTTATTAAAGCAAGTATATAAAACCAGCAATATGCAACGGTCACAATTTCTTCAAGAATTCAATGCTAACAGCCTTTATTTGAAGCGTTTTGCGTTCAATTTAACTAAGGATAAAAGTGCTGCGGATGATTTATTTCAGGAGACGGCTTTAAATGCATTCCGACATAAAAAGGGATATCGTCCGAATACAAATTTCAGAGCTTGGCTCAGCACGATTATGAAAAACTCCTTTATCAATCAGTATCGGAAAAATAAAAGAAGGAGAGCTTTACAGGATAATACATCAGAAGACCATTTTCTCAATGGCGCAGGCGGGGCGACGGATAACGCGGGAGAGATGAATATCAACATGGAAGAGGTTTTACAGCTCATCAACTCCCTCGAAGAAACTTATCGAACGCCCTTTTTGATGGCTTATCAAGGTTATAAATACGATGAAATTCAGGAAGCAATGAATTTACCCCTGGGAACGGTTAAAAGTAAAATTCACTACGCTAGAAAAATTTTGAAGGATCAAATTAATGCCCTGCACGGCGAAGTAGCAGCGTAATTAATTTAGGCGTGCTTTAGAAAATCTTAAATGAGCGATGAAAATCACCAAGCAAAGTATAATCCTCATTATACGGAGCCAAATCTATAAATTTTTGAAACCTTAAAAACAATAATATGAATACGCGAAATGTCTTAAAATCGTTAGGCTGCCTTTTTGTAATGATCAGTCTGGTAGGTTGTGCCACCATTCGAGAAGGAGAAGTGGGTGTTAAGCGAACGCTAGGCAAATATACTGAGACTCCTTACACGAAAGGCTTGAAGGTTTTTAATCCTTTTGTATCTCGCATGATTAGAATTTCTACCCGAACGGAAAATCTCGAAGTGGATTTGAGTATTCCTTCTAAAGAAGGCTTAACCATCATGAGTGAGGTATCAATACTTTATAATGTAATCGGTAGTAAAGCACCAGAACTACTTCGGAACATCGGAACAAATTATGAAAGCAACGTCATTCTACCCGTTTTTCGGTCAGCCGTGGCGGATGTTACTTCGCGATTTTTTGCTAAAGATATGCATACAGGAGAAAGAGCGACCATCGAAAAAGCGATCCGGGATCAGATGATGGTACTCTTGGATGGTAAAGGGATTGAGGTAGAAGCCGTTTTACTGAAAAGTATCAAACTTCCTTCCAGTTTGGCAAGAGCAATTGAAGAAAAGCTAGAAGCAGAACAACAAGCACAACGGATGGAGTTTACACTACAGCAAGCGCAACGCGAAGCAGAGCAAAAGCGAATTGAGGCGGCGGGTGTACGAGATGCTCAGTTAATCATTGCCGAAGGACTAAATGCTAAGATTTTACAATTCAAATCAATCGAAGCCTTTGAAAAACTGGCTAATTCGCCAAACGCAAAAGTAATTATCACGGATGGCGATTTACCAATGATCATGGAATCTGAAATGGGTATTAAGACCGGCAGAAATAAAAACTAAATAGTATACTAGTGAACTAGGCGTATTGAACCTACGTCTTCCATATTCCGATTACCATCATGGGCGACCAACTAGCTTGGCTCGCCCATTTTTCTATAATGCGTTTCGAGGAAATTGTGATTGTTCTTTTTCATTTTTATGAAGTTGGCTGAAAAAACTATATCTTAAGTACCAATACATTTTTTTATTTTAATTAAAAATATACTTATGAAAATCAAATCTTTTAAAGACTTGCAAAATCTTGAAATTTCGACGAGTGAAACGAAATTTATTAAAGGTGGTACAGATACTGCCATGGCGATTGAAAAAGTAGAACTCGCGATTGAAAAACTAGAAGTAGTGCTATAAGTTGAAAAAATGCTTCGCTAACGATTACTTCTAGCTAGAAGTAATCGTTATTGTTTTTCTTTTAAAAATCTAATTCCACTTAGCCCTGAAGTCCATATTATAGCTTTTTGAGCTAAGTACTTTCCTGTTTTCTCCTCCGTAGAAAGCTTATCAATAAGCATTAATACCACTATCATCACTTCTTCACTCGCATCATCCTGCGGAAAGCGGCTTCGTTGCCTAAATCTTTATTAAACAAACATTTAAGACTGCTTTATCACTTCATTCCCTACAAAATCTAATACGATTTAATACTATAATCGCCTTAGCTTAATCGTAAAGCAGACTAGTTCTAACAAAACATTTCATTGTAGAAACCTTATTAATAGACTATTTTCTACCAAAAAAAGAAAATTAACCGCCTTATATTTGAAGCATCAATATAAGGAAAACACGCAAGTACGAAGATTTAGCTTTAGTCCTTGTTGCCTAACAAAAATTGATCATCATTTTGTAAAAAAAATCAACCCAATACACATGAAAAAAATTCTCAGCTTATTAGTTTTTGTTTTAGCGCAGTTTGCATCTTATGGACAATGCTCAAGCGTAGCAGTGCAAGTTTCTTCTTCGGATACCACTTCTATCCAGTTGTACCATGCAGGCTTTTTCCTGATGCCCTCGGGCTTTGACAATATTTGTGAATGGGAAGTCAGTTCTTTTTCCGGTGAGATACTTCACCAAGCGACAACTTCCGGTAATGCTAATGAGCAAGGGTTTACACTTTTTGACCATTCCATTCCCCTTACTGATTCCATGAAAGCGACGATCGTCATTACAAACAATACAGAAGGAATCACTTGTACGATGACGGATACTTTGTACTGGAAAGAAACAGAAGTACTGCCCGGTTCGTTTATCGGAAATTGGGCTGTTTTGAGTAGCAATGGCGGCGTAGAAGAACCAATAACGACTTCCACGAACGAGATCCAAAGTATCTCAACGATTGCTTTATTTCCTTCACCAGCTTATGATTATTTTGAGCTTCGCGGTGACTTAGCAAATTACGCTTTTAGTATTTTCGATTTAAATGGTCAACATCTAGCGAGCTACCACAATGTTTACCAGCAAGAGAAGGTCGACGTTAGTCATTTTTCAGCGGGCATGTATTTTGTCCATATTTGGGATGAACAGCGTCGATATGTCGGCGTAAAAAAGATGATCAAGCTGTAAATCACCTACTTTTGAATAAGAAGTTGTTTAATAATTCTAAAAGCAGTTGAGAAAGGCTTTGCCTTCACGCAAGTAAGCAGAGATTTTTGTTCAAACCTGCCTCTGCCGGCAGGCAGGTTGAAGCTCTTTTAGGAGTTCGTAGCAGCGCTACGGAGGATG
>CALFBG010000367.1 GCA_937951685.1 uncultured Saprospiraceae bacterium
TAAGTAGGTTTACCAAATAGATTGGTGATTTTGACGGAAGGAAATTTTGCTTCAATCGAGGCGAAAAATGCAGGAAACCTAGTGGTTTTCAAGGCTTTTTAACGAAGCGTGAAATAAAATTTACTCGTCATAAATTAGTGAATTTATTAGGTAAACCTACTTATATACAGAAGTTGTTTTAAAATATTATCTAAGCACTTACTTTTGTTGAGCAAACCAATCCGTCAATTCTTTCCGTTGGTCGTTCGTCAATTTGCCCGGTCTGTGCATTACGGTATAGCTAAACATCGGCATAGATTTGATTTCGTAAACGACTTCTACGGACTTTTCCATTTTCTGGCTTTTCTGCTGCGCATCGTAATTTCCCCATTCCGAAAAATTCAATTTAGCTCTTCCATTTTTGATATGCGATTTGATCATCCAAGAAACGGGCGCGACGGAGGTGTACCAAGGATATTCCGTGTGGTGAGAATGACAATCATAGCAACTCGCCTTCAACATCGTCGCAATGGCTGGCGGTGCTTGCTGGATTTTAATAAAATCTAAGGATTCTTCAATTGGAGGATTGGTTTTGTCAATAGGGAAAAACTGAGCAATAACCAAAAATACAGCGAGCCCGATAAAGATATTTTTTTTTGAAAATTTCATGTTTTTTATATTTAGAAAGCTCGTTGAAAGCGTAGTCGTAAAAAGTGGCTTGTCTTCTTCCAAAGTCATTTTACGCCCGCCATTAGCAGTAAACTAAGTATCAAGGCACAAAAACCGCCCTAAGCCTTCGCCTAGGAAGGCTTTGAGTAACAAAGAAGCTATTCAAAAGACGGTGCAAGTTAATAAGTAAGTTAACTTGCATTGCACTTACCTAGTTCTGACAAAATAAAGATAAATAAGTTCAACAAAAACTTGTTTCTTTTGAGGCTTGATTTGCAATTTATTTTGAATATCAGTATTGAGGCACAAAAACCGCCCTAAGCCTTCGCTTAGGAAGGCTTAGAGTAACGAAAAGACTGGTCAAAAGATGATGCAAGTTAATAAGTAAAATAATTTGTCTTAGTACTTAAGTAGGTTTACCAAATAGATTGGTGATTTTGACGGAAGAAAATTTTGCTTCAATCGAGGCGAAAAATGCAGGAAACCTAGTAGTTTTCAAGGCTTTTTAACGAAGTAGAAGCTTAATTAAAAGACTTTCAAATTATTTGATTTAATTCTAGGAACTGCTTAATCCCAAGGATAAAGAGATTTTGATTTTAATAAGCCTTTTTAAAACTAGGCACCAGCACACTAATCAAGCATTTAGCCATCGAACAATCTAGCATCCCTACGCTAGCCATAAATTTTTACCTAAAAATGATGCTTTATCTCTTCCTTTTCCGCTCCGCGAACAACCTTCGAATAAATTTTTTTGTTATAATACTAAATAAATACGTTGTTTATCAAACCAAAAAAAGTTGCCCGAAAAGATCAATTCGTAAACATTTTTAGCGTTTTTAGGCAACTTCAAACTAAAGTAGCGCAAACTACGCTCATCACATTTTTTGTTTAAATACTTTCTTATGTATAAATATGTCGTTGCTTTCGTTTTTGCTGTCATTATCATCGCTTGTGGAAATGACACTACTGAAAGTACACCGGTCGTCTTCGACGAGTTCAAATATGGCGCTAAAGTCTTCCAAAAAAATTGTGTACTTTGCCATGGAATTGATGGTAAGCTACAGTTTAATGGTGCCAAAGATATCACAAAATCAACGCTTACGTTGGACGAGCGGATCCTCTTAGTTACTAATGGTAGAAAAACGATGACCGCTTTCAAGGGGATTTTATCGGAAAAGAAAATTAAAGCCGTAGCTGCTTATACCATGAAAATGAAAAAAGAATAAGTATTAAGTAGTTCCCGGAAATTGGGTTTAAGTAGTTTTTTTTGACAGAAGAAAATTTTGCTTCAATTGATGCGAAAAATGCAGGAAACCTATTGGTTTTCAAGGCTTTTTAACGAAGAATGAAATAAAATTTACTCGTCATAAATTAGTGAATGTATTAGGTAAACCTACTTAAGTACTAAGGCAAAATTACTTTACCATTAGATTAAATGGTCTTCTATTTTGGATAGGATTTGAGCAACGAAGCGACTATGCAAAATGAGGATGCCAGTTAATCAGTGATTTTATTTGTCTTGATACTTAGTAAATGCTAACGCAAGAAAATGTCTAAGAAAACCTATCAGGTCATTGGGCTCATGTCGGGTAGTTCACTCGATGGTCTTGACCTAGCTTATTGTAGTTTTGAGCTCGACAAAGCAGCTGACAATCCTATTGCGCATTGGCAATTGCACATTGGCGAAACTATCTCGCTTTCAGAAAAATGGCAAACGAGACTTTTTAATCTCCCACAACAGAATGCATTAACTTTCGCCCAAACGCACAGCTATTTTGGTCACTACACTGCTGAACTGGTCAATGACTTTATTAAACGCCACCAATTAGAAGTAGATTTTATTGCGGCGCACGGACATACTATTTTTCATTATCCAGATAAACGAATCACGGTACAAATTGGCGACGGTGCCGCCCTAGCCGCCCTCACTGGCTTGCCCGTAGTGAATAATTTCAGAACTCAAGATATTGCCATCAACGGTGAAGGAACGCCGCTCGCTCCTATTGCAGACAAGCTTCTTTTCCAAGGTTACGACTTTTACCTTAATCTCGGCGGAATTGCCAATATTACCTGCAATGCCAATGGTAAATATATTGCATTCGATATCGGTCCCGCCAATCAAGTACTCAATGTACTCGCCAATCAATTAGAACTTGATTTTGATCGAGATGGCGCCGTAGCAGCACAAGCCCAACCCTTGGATACTTTGTGGCAACAATTGAACGCAATGCCCTATTTTAGTAAGCCATTTCCAAAGTCGTTGGATAATAATTGGATTCGGGAAGAAGTGTTTCCACTCTATTTTGCTACGCTAGAAGCATGGGAAGATAAACTGCATACCGCTTGTCTGCACCTTGCACATCAAACGGCGCTGTCCATCCAACAGGTTTTGACGAAGGAAAAACTCCATAAAAAAAACTACCGCTTACTTGCTACGGGCGGCGGCACCAAAAATAAGTTCTTACTACAATGCATCAATACTGCTTGCGCTAAATTAGCAACTACTGAGATCGTAGTGCCTACTGCCGATGTCATTGATTTTAAAGAAGCTATTCTCATTGGCTTAATGGGCGTATTAAGAGTAGAGAACATTCCTAATTGTCTACAAACCGTCACGGGTGCTACCCACGATACGATCGGCGGATCTATTTTTCAAGGCACAAAAAAGTTTATTTAAATTGTATGAGTAAAGCAAAAAAAATATTCGTTACCGGAGGTACTGGTTTTCTAGGTTCTTACCTCATTCGTTACCTACTCAAAGCAGGTCACCAAGTACGCGCCTTAAAACGAGCAACAAGTAAAATGGATTTGGTCGCACCCGTAGCAGATCAAGTAGAGTGGATTGAAGGCGATTTATCGGATACGCCGTTATTGGAAGATGCCTTGCAAGATATTCAACAAATTTATCACTGCGCCGCGATGGTTTCCTTTGACCCCAAAGACATTGAAGAAATGATCTTTGTCAATGTCGAAGGCACCGCCAACCTCGTTAACGTCGCCCTAGAAACAAATCCCGAAAAATTAGTTCACATTAGTTCTATTGCCGCCATCGGTCGCACAAAAGAACATAAACATATCAGTGAAAAAACAAAATGGCAGCGAAGCAAGCTCAACTCCTATTACGCCATCAGTAAGTATCAGGCGGAGCAAGAAGTATGGCGTGGTGTTGCCGAAGGTCTAAACGCAGCAATTATTAATCCTTCTGTAATTTTAGGAAGTGGTTTTTGGGAAGTGGGTTCAGGGAAGTTTTTCACCAACATCTGGGAAGGTCTAAAATATTATCCGCCAGGAACCACTGGTTTTGTCGATGTACGGGACGTCGCAAAATTAGCGATCCAACTCATGTCGAGCGATATCCTAGCACAACGCTTTATTGCGAATGGAGAAAATTTGAAATACGAAACTATCTTAGCCGAAATTGCAAAAGGGCTTGGCAAAACGCCCCCCTCGATGAAAGCTACTCCATTCCTCAGTGCCATTGCTTGGCGACTAGCTTGGCTCAAATCTAAAATTACGGGCAAGAAGCCTTTACTCACCCGCGCCACGGCAAAGCTCGCCGGAAGCACCTACTTTTATGACAACAAAGCCTCTTTGGAAAGTTTTGACTTCAAATACACGCCCATCCAACAAACAATTCAAGAAACTGCAGAGCAATTTCTCCTAGCGAAAAAAGAAAATTTAGCCGCTAAGTTTTTAAAATTAAATTGAGCAATAGTTTAAGCTTAAAGCAAAATATGTTGGAGCTGATTGTAATTGACAATTTACTCTTCTGGCGGAGTATAATCGCCAATATCCATTGTTGGCTTATCTTTATCTAATCCATTGAAAATTTCGTTCAACCGATACATTTCATCTAAGGTATCATCCAGATAAAACTGAACATGAGGAATACGACGAACGTGCTTCCGTACGCGCTGTCCTAAAATTTGTCGTAATCGATGAATATTCTCTTGCAATTGAAGAATTGGCGCCTGCTTATTTTCTGTATTATAAACGCTCATATAAATTTTAGCAATACCCAAATCAGGCGACATTTTCACCTGTGTAACGGTGACCAAAATCTCCGAACCGTAAATATAACTTCCCTCCTGCTGCAAAACGATACCAAAATTTCTTTTAATGATTTCTCCCGTTTGCTGCTGTCTCTTTGTTTCCATGTTCTTAACTTGATTCCTTTAATAGAAGCCATTTAGAAGGACTTTAAGCCCCATTTTAAACAACCTCACCTTACAAATTTGCTAAATAAACGAACGACTTCACTGCAAAGATATTGATCGCACTTCAATATTAAACTATTCTTTAGCATTTTTTTGGCGATCCCTTCTTTACCGCTAAATTTTATGGTTCAAAAACGATTCCATTTATATTGAACAATGTATCCAATAGAATAGTTTCCTCTACAGCACTTGGTTTCCCAAATTTTTCTACAACTGCTAAATTAAATCGCCAGATTTCTTACATTTGCGTAACAAACATTTCATCGTGGCCAACCAGCATAACATACTAGAAAGTCCTATCGAATTCCTCAAAGGAGTAGGTCCGAGTAAAGGGGAGCTCTTGAAAAAGGAACTGGGCATTTTTGTTTTCCAAGATCTGTTGATGCACTTTCCTTATCGCTACGTAGATAAAACTCGCTTTCACCGCATCGGAGAAATCAATTACCAGAGTGATGTCGTCCAACTTCGCGGGATACTCCGGCGTTTGAATAGCGTGGGAGAAGGTCGGAAAAAACGACTCGTGGGTAGTTTTAGAGATGACAGTGGTGTGATCGAATTAGTTTGGTTTAAAGGTGCTCACTGGCTCGAAAAAAATTTGCTGATCGGAGGAGAATATGTGGTCTTCGGAAAAATTAATAATTTCAAAGGAAAAATTACCATTCCCCACCCAGAAATAGAAAAAGTAACGCCCGAAAATACAACCAAAGCCAATACCTTCGCCCCCGTCTATCCTAGCACAGAAAAACTAAATGCCAAAGGACTCGACGCAAAAGGGCAACGACGCGTCATTCAAGAACTGTTTAAACGCTTGACGCCCGAACATATACCCGAGAATCTACCCGCATACCTCGTACAAAAATTTAAATTTAAAAATAGGTTTGATGCTTTTCGCCAAGTTCATTTTCCACAAACGGCTACGGCACTCAAAGCCGCAAGAAATCGGTTAAAGTTTGAAGAGTTATTTTTTCTACAATTGCGACTCTTACAATTGCGAAGAAAAAGAAGAAACGCCATTAAAGGACACCTCTTCCCAACCATTGGAGAGTACTTTAATCGTTTTTTCAAAGAAAAAATTCCATTCGAACTCACCGGCGCACAAAAGCGAGTACTCCGAGAAATCCGTAGAGATCTCGGTGCCGGTATTCAAATGAATCGCTTATTACAAGGAGACGTTGGAAGTGGTAAAACCATCGTAGGCTTAATGACCATGCTCATGGCCATCGACAATGGTTTTCAGACTTGTTTGATGGCACCAACTGAAATCCTAGCGCAACAACATTATAATTCGATCGAAGAAATGGTGGATGGTTTAGGTATCGAAGTGGGTTTTCTTTCGGGAAGTGTCAAAGGGAAACGACGAAAAGAGTTGTTGGCTCGCTTAGCCGACGGTGATATTCATATTCTAATTGGTACCCACGCCTTAATTGAACCGCCCGTCATTTTCAAAAACCTTGGACTTGCCATCACCGATGAGCAGCATCGTTTTGGGGTAGCACAACGCTCTAAACTCTGGCAAAAAAGTCATCCTTATCCGCCACACGTGATGGTAATGACTGCAACGCCTATTCCTCGTACGCTAGCCATGACTTTATACGGTGACCTCGACGTTTCCGTGATTGACGAATTGCCGCCAGGAAGAAAAGAAATTACCACCTTACATAAAAATGAGAATAATCGACTACGGGTCATTGGTTTCATGCGCGAAGAAATTTCGAAAGGTAGACAAGTATACGTTGTATTTCCACTCATCGAAGAATCGGCGACGCTAGACTTGAAAAATCTGGAAGATGGATACGAAGCGCTAATTCGAGAGTTTCCAGCCCCCGAATTTCAAATCAGCGTTGTCCACGGAAGAATGAAAGCCAAAGATAAAGAGTTTGAAATGCAACGCTTCGTGAAAGGAATCACTCAAATTATGGTGGCAACTACGGTAATTGAAGTTGGGGTGAACGTTCCTAATGCTTCGGTGATGATTATTGAAAATACAGAACGTTTTGGTTTGTCGCAATTGCATCAATTACGAGGGCGCGTCGGTAGAGGTGCAGAAAAGTCTTACTGCTTACTCCTCTCGAGCTTCAAACTCAGTAAAGAAGCCAAAGAAAGAATTCACACCATGGTTCGTACGAATAATGGATTTGAAATCGCCGAAGCAGATTTGAAATTGAGAGGTCCTGGTAATATTGAAGGAACCCAACAGAGTGGTATTCTCAATTTCAAGATTGCAGACCTCGCTCAAGATGGTAAGATTCTACAAGCCGCGAGAGAAGTCGCCGCGAGGATTTTAGATGACGATCCAGACTTTGAACGACCAGAACACCAAAATATTAAAAAGTTCTTATTTAAACATGGAAATAAAGTAAAAGCTTGGAGTAGAATTAGTTAGTGACGTTGTGGTACTCTATTTGTTTCTCTACTTAAGAGCAGACAAGGGTTTATACCTTTTTAGTTAAAAGCATTAACAAACCATCTCGAAGCTGATAAAATCTGTTAAATAAGCATAAGAAAACTTACATTTACTAGCAAGTACTAAAAGATATCCATAGATTAATCGTTATTAATGCAATTCATTTTAGAACCTATTTTATTTTTGCGGTTCTTAGCGTATGTTGATATTTTCAGAATTACCCTTTAAACATTCGCTTAACACTGAAATCAAATTGATGAAGACCAGCAACTCCATATTGTCAAAAATCGTCCCCCGTTCTTTCGGAATCTTATTTTTACTCCTTACCACAAGCATGGTGATGACGGCTACTTTGCCAATTAAAGATGGTACTGCAATTGATGGTCCTTACGTTTTTTATCAGGGAGGAGAAATGGTTGTCAAGTATGTCAACCTCGTTGCACAACGTTTAACAGTAAAAGAAAAAAGCTTTTCTGAAAAAGCTAAACCTAGCTTAATTTGTCCCATAGAAGGTCCTGCCCAACGTTTTTTTTCCGTCACCCTACACGATAAAATTGATATCCCCCCAACTATTTACCCACAACCTAAAAAGTTGTTTGCAATCTCTGATATTGAAGGAAATTTTTCAGCCTTAGCCAAATCACTCCGTGGAAATGGAATCATTAACGAAAAATTCCAATGGACTTATGGTACTGGACACTTAGTACTCGTCGGAGACTTTTTTGATCGGGGCCTAAACGTTACGGCTTGCTTGTGGTTAATTTATGAATTAGAACGTCAAGCGACACTCGCTGGAGGAAACGTTCACTTTATTATTGGTAACCACGAAGAAATGAATATGCGAGGCGATCTTCGTTATGTACAAAAAAAATACACGAAAGTAGCCGAAAAAATGGGTATTCCTTATACGGCACTCTATGGCCCTAGCACAGAGTTAGGACGCTGGTTGCGCGCTAAAAATATAGTAGAGAAAATTGGAAACACCATTTTTGTACACGGTGGTCTCTCTCAAGAAATCGTTGATAGTAAGTTAAGTTTAATAGAAATCAATAATATTGCAAAAAGCCACATGGGATCTTCTTTGAGTCATATCAAGGGGCATGGTCCAGTTGCTGCACTAGTATTTGATACGCAAAAAGGACCAATGTGGTACCGTGGATACTTTGGTGGTTCTGATCAAAGCTTAGAACGAGCGCTCGATTTTTACGGTGCGAATAAGATGGTTGTAGGACATACCGTAGTCAAGAAAATTTGTACACTTTATGACCAAAAGCTTTATGCAATTGATGTGAAGCACAATGAAGTTTTAGGGAATGGTGCTCCTAATGCAATTTTGCAGGAAGGTGGGAAGTTTTACTGTGTCAATATTAGCGGTGATAAAAATACAATCACTGGAGCCCAAGTTGATGAAGTAACAAATATGTCTGGTAGCCTCCGTAAAATGTCTGCCGTCAATGCCGTTTTTGACGCAATTAAAACGGGTACTTTTCCTACGATTCGGGCTTTTTTAGCCAAAGGGAATGATGTCAACGGACACTACTCCCGTAAAAAATATACCTTATTACATTATGCCATCAAATACGATCGATTAGACGTTGTGAAATTTTTAGTCGCTCAGGGGGCTAATATTGAAAGTCGCTATAGTGACCAAACTTGCTTGATGTACGCTATTAAATATCAGCAAGCAAATATCATTCGCTATCTCATTGCGAAAGGAGTCAAAGTCAACGCTAAAAATCAACGAAAACAGACGGCGATTTTCTACGCGGCAAGTTATGCTGATCTGACAATTACTAAATTTTTAGTAGACAAAGGTGCTAAAGTAAACGTGCAAGATGCTGAGGGGAAAACGCCATTAACTTATGCGCAAAAGCATAAAAATAAACCTGTTGCGCTTTATTTAGGTGCTTTAAAATAGTTTCAAGCCTTTTTAGTTTATCCAAATAACTTCTAAAAAACCGACCAGCTTTCTTTCTATTCGAAAGAAAGACCAGCCGGTTCCTATACGCAGCGCGCATAGTTTAGAAGTTTTGCTTATTACTAAGCATGCTTTTATACTATTAAAACCTGAAATTTTCCTGATTGTTCAAATTCAAACCAGTATCAGTACCAAGTAAAGTTTTTTCAAAGGTTTAAATAAGAAATTAACCGTTTCTACTCGTCAGCATTAGACCTAGCCTATACCTTACCGAATGATTTCTTAATATAGCCTTAGACATACAAAAGCCCTATAAATACTTAAAATATTCGTAGGGCTTTTACAATACTAAAACGATTTAATCCTTTCGTCTAGCGTTTATCATGCCATGTATATTATTATTACACAGTATCACTAGTTCTTGATTTTAGCAGGAGCTGGTTCTACCAAAATTTCTCCCATCAACGTTAGATAAGTTTGAACAGGGTCCGTATTAGCCGTAAGAGTTACTCTTTTTCTTTGCTTTCCTTTTTTTCCTTTAGAACTAAACGTTACTTTAATTTCTGCGGTCTCTCCCGGAGCAATTGGCTCTTTAGGCCATTTAGGTACCGTACAACCACAAGAACCTTTTGCCTTAGAAATAATCAAGGGTTCCTTCCCTGTATTTTTCACCAAGTATTCGAAGCTTACTTTTTCTCCTTGCGTAATTACCCCAAAATCATATTCTGGATTGCTTACTTCCATCGTAGTGACCGGAATATTGGATTGAGGTGCTTTTACAACGTCCCGTTTGGGCTTAGCTGCTTGGTGAGTTGCTTTTACTTCTTTCTTTTGGGTTTGCTTCATTTTCGCAAGTTCGTTCTTCTTTACCCTTGCTTCCGTATAATTTAAAACTTTCTCCATTTGCGCTGGCGACATTTTCTTGAGCATCTTCAAGGTCTCCTTTTTAGCATCTGTTTTCTTATTCTGAGTAGCATAAGTCAAGATAGCCATTTGTTCCTCTGGAGATAAATTATCCATCATTTTGGCTAATTCCTTCTTGTAATATTTTTTATTCTTTTTGATTGTTTTTTCTTGTGCCATGCTCACCGTCGAGAGACTAAACGTGAGTAGACAAACAAACATGATTTTTAAGGTCTTCATATTATTTTTTTAGTTTTTTTTAATAATTAAATATATCATTTTGTTTTGGTACTTAAGCTAAGTGACACTTCATCTTGTAAGCTTCTTTTCAGCGATTACTACGCTAAAGCAACTTTAACCTTGAACCTTACTTTTGCTGCGGTGTATTAAGTTTGACGATATTTGCTACTGCTCCTAGAAAGCGTGCTTTCTCAATTTACAATTTTTCGAGAACTTTATTATAAAAAATAATTGATTCGCTGATTATTTTCCGGTCAAACTGATTTTATTTGTCTAGTTGTTCACAATATTAGTTACTCAAAAGTAGTACCCGATTTTGCTTTTTTCAGTAACAATGGTGGTGCCTTATAGCGAGGGCCATATTGTTTTTCATAAACACTACATCTTTCTACAAAAGCAGCCAACCCGTAATCGTTAATATACTGAATGACGCCCCCTTTAAAAGAAGGGAATCCCCAACCATAAATACTCCCTAAGTTGGCTTCCGGAATAGAACCGATGACACCTTCTTGCAAACACCAAACTGCTTCTAACACTTGCACAAATAAAAAGCGCTCCTTGATTTCGTTCGTATCATATTGCTCTTTTTGAGTGGGAAAATGTGTCGTCAATGCTTCCCAAATCTTGTACTCGCCCGTAGGCTCATAATCATAAAATCCGGCAAGTTTTCTTTTTCCCAACCGCTCGTGTGTGTCTTTCATCAATAGTAATACTTCTACCGCAGGATGCTGGATATATTGAGGACCGTAAAGTTCCCCCGCTTGATTTTCGTAGCGCAATACCATTGCCATAGAAAGTTCATCCGCCAACATCAAGG
>CALFBG010000368.1 GCA_937951685.1 uncultured Saprospiraceae bacterium
TTTGCCATTAAATTGTGTTAGATTTTGATCAGCATCGAGGCACGAAAACCGCCCTAAGCCTTTGCTTAGGAAGGCTTTGAGTAACGAAGAGACTGGTCGAAAGATGACGCAAGTTAATAAGTAAAATAATTTGTATTGGTACTTAAGTACTACTTTCGTATAAAATAGTCTCCTATGTGTATAATTTTTCTAATAAAAATTACAATCCAAATCGTAAATTTTTATCTTTAGGCAGGAAAGGGAAACATAACATTGGTGTCGATGGAGATTCATTGAACGAATCGTTTTCTTAACCCCGTTAAAACAAATTTACCACAAAACAGTTATGGAAAGATAAAATAGCAAAATCGCTATTTGAATCATTATTATTCTATCGTTGCTCTATTGCTTCGATTATTCATTCTTTTTTTTAAAAAAAATATCCATGAAAAATTACTACTTGTTAATCTGTTTCATTTTTTGCTTACTTGGAAATACAACAACCTATGCTTTACCGTATAAACCTAAGCCGGGTCAAGTGTCGGTAGAAGGGGAGAAGTCAAAGAAAGATCGGAAAGCGGAGAAAAAAGTGATGCGAGAGATTAAGAAGCAGGAAAAGAAAAATAAAAAGGTTCAGAAGAAAATGAATAAGCTCAAAAGAAAGCTGGAAAAGAAAGGAGTCGTTTTAAGCGCACACCAAGAAGCTTTTTTTGGAGGTTCAACCAATACCTCTAAATTCAAATTAGGTTTAATTATCTTTTTGTGTGGACTTTTAGCAGGTATTGTACTCGCTAGTTGGCTGGCTTGGGTTGGCTGGTTAGCAACCGTAGTGGGCTTAGTGCTGATGATTCTTGGCTTGCTGAATATCTAGGGGGCTCGAAAAGCATTTGTGCTAAACAATACACTCCGTAATAGCTTCTTTTCCAAGTAGAAAAGAAGCTATTTTTTTGTCCGGTAGGGAGAACCATTTTGATCAACAGCTAAAGGGAAGGCTAAATACATTGTGTAAACTGTGTAATAAATAATACTTCATTTTGAAGACTTCTTTTTGACGATTACTGCGTTAAAAAAAGGAACCATAGCCCTGCTAGGCGCAATTTTTTTGCCTTGTTCTCGCCTAAAAATAAATCCTTCAAAATAGAACCTTACTTAGTACACAGTGTATTAAATAGCATCGTATCGCTATAATAGCTTCCTTTTTGGCAAAAACATAGCCAATAGCGGTTCCTACGCTCGGGATTACTCCTTTATTTTCAGCCCATCGCTCAACTATTTTCTGGATAAAAACGTGGATTTGATTAGGTTTTACGAGCTATTCTTTCTTTTTTCTTAATATAAGCGATTAAATAATGTGTTTTTATTATTTTTCAATTCCTATCCATTCTATTTCTTTCGCAATTTTGGGTTTTCATGTAGACTTTGATCCAAAAAATCATTGTCCACTAAATCCATCTAAATAGAAGCCTACAATAAAGATGCAAACTATTCGATATCCACAAATGATCTTGGCAAGTGTTCTATTATGTCTTGCGGTTTGTGCCGCAAAGATTTATAAGTACCAAAGATTTACTTCACAATACGAAACGCTCAATGCAGCACTTTACAGTGATACGATGAGTACTCCTTTTTTGAAAGTTCACCTTGAAGATGGTGCGATTGGTATTTTAGAAAAATGGGACGTTCCGACGGATCAAACGGGCTTAGTTGGGCAGGGTTATTTATTTAACTTTGATCAAGTGCGCCGTACCGCAGGCGCATTTAAGTTTGGGCTTGACGAAATAACGCTCGTAGAAACGAACCAGTTGGCTATTTTACAGGAAACACCGCTTGCTCCGCGGAGCATGATTACGGGAGCTAATATTAAATTAGATATTCACTGTTTGGTTAACCCTAAAGCCTGTCAGCGTTGTGCACCTAGTTTTTACGTTAGCAATGAGGCTGCTTATCAATTCCCAGTTGCCGAGGTTTTTTCGACCACAGCACTTCCCTCCCCTCGCGGAAAAGCAATTCATACCTTGCGGCAAAACGCATCAGAAAACTTAATCCTCCATTTAAAAAATGAAACTTTAGCCACACATACCCTCGACCAACTCGCCGTACAGGCCATTCCGAAAAGGGCGGATCAAAGCGTCTATCCTGACGTGGCGGGTGATTATTATATTTGCGGCAAAAGCTACCCTTATCGCGCGATTACGATGAGTGAAAAAAATGTTGCTACAGCAATTCAATTTCCAGCCAAAACCCCGAAAGATGAGCTTTTTGGCGATACAATTCCTTTTCAGCAACGAGAAAATATTGTGCTAGATCTGGAGCAAAACACTCCTGTAGCGCTAGGTTTAGTGCTTAGCTTACAGCAAACCAAACTGGGCAACTTTCTGGATCAACGTCAGTTGGCCTATCGTGGAAAAGACCTTGGAAAGTATTTTGCTAATCGGCTCCGGAACGGAGTCAAAGATGAAAAAGAGGCAGATTTTGTAGCAAGCTTAGCTCAGCTCCAACTTTCTTATTGGAAAGACGGAACTTGGCAAAACTTTGAGCAATTACAGCCCGTGGAAAATAGTTCTTCGCAAGTGCTGCTCGTTCCTTTGCCCGATCACAAAGATCAAAAATCCCCTTTCCGCATCAAGATTGAAATGGCGAAAGGATTTTGGCAATTAGCAGACCTGAACATCCGAGCCATTCATCAAAAAGTGACACCAAAAGCTTATCAGCCGCAAAAAATGCAAATTATAGATGGGGGGATGCATTCAAAACTGACGGCGGTATACTCGATTGATACTCAATATTTGGTTTCTTTGCCAGGAAATGAATTTCGCTTTGAATTTCAATTCCCTCCGCTCCCAACGGATCAAACTTACGCGTTTTTTTTAATGCGTGAAGGATATGAACTTCCTTGGGTTCGGCAAAACTGGATTAAAGATCAAGATTTGGCTACGCTGGAAGGAGTACAGTTGGGAGATCCTACTGCTTGGAAAGCCTTATCGCAAGAATTTAAAACGGCAAAACGGCAATTAGAAAGCACGATTTTGACGAAAAATATTGCACTCGTACACTAAACAAAGGAGTATTTCATTCGTTCATGCTAGGGAAAATGAGAAGGAACACCATCGCGATTTGATTATAAATACTTTAAAGCTGATTTATAATTTATACCTGATAGCTGATAAAGTTCCGCGACCAATGGATTTGCGTTTTAGTCTTGAAATTCTTATTTTTGGAAAAAATACCATTTGATGGCTAAAACTTCATAGACTTTCTGTCTGCATTGAAGTGTGGTGACGACTCCCAAGTATATATCGCGGTAATTGGTTTTTCGTGAAGTTTTTTAAAGAGGTTCAATGTAAACTTCTGTTAAAATTTTGTGATTTGAAACTAATATTTGCTAAACTAGCGTTTGGCTGAATAGCTAAAATTACCGTAAAAAAAGTTGTTTAACGATTCCTTTGGGCTGAGATAGTAGCTTGAGGAACAGTAGTATTATCTTTTTTTCCGGAGAGGAAAATCTACGGCTTGGAAATTACTCAAATAAAAATTAAATACTGATTTTCAAGTGTTTATTGTCATTTGAGGCGTTTATTTTGAAATAGCTGCTATAACTTAGATCGTTAAAGGAGCGAATTTTTGCAATTTTGTAGCTGAATTGTGCGCTTGAATTTGATTTTAGTTGTTAACTTTACAAACTTATTCTTTTAAATCTTAAATAGTTTACTATGTTAAAGCTTAAGCACGTTGATAGACGGTCGGGGCTTACTCCAGAGAGTTTTGCTCGTGAGTATCTAAATACAAGAAAACCCGTTATTTTTACGGATCTGATGGATGCGTGGCCTGCAAAGACTAAATGGACTATTGATTATTTCAAGAAGGATCACGGCGACCTACAAGTTCCTGTGTACTCGGCTAATTATTCTAAGCCTGGCAAAGGTTATATGACGCCTGACAATGTAATTCCCTTTCGAGAATACTTACAAATGATTGAAAAGGGACCGGCAGATTATCGAATGTTTCTATTTAACCTCTTCCGACACGCTCCAGAGCTTTGCAGTGATTTTGAAACGCCAAAGATTATGGATGGTTTCATTAATAGTTTCCCTTACATGTTTTTTGGTGGAATGGGATCTACAGTGGCCTTACACTTCGATATTGACCTTTCGCACATTTTCTTGAATCAATTCCATGGTAGAAAACGAGTAGTAATGTTCCCTCCCGAACAGTCTACTAATATTTATCACCACCCATTCACCGTAGCAAGTTACATCAACGTGAATAATCCAGATTACGACAAGCATCCTGCGCTCAGAAAAGCTTGGGGTTATGATTGTGTGGTCAACCACGGAGAAACTTTATTTATGCCAAGTGGTCACTGGCACTATATTGAATACTTAGATTGTGGTTTTTCAGTCAGTCAAAGAGCTAACGAATCTTACGTACGTCGTGCCAGAGGTTTATTTAACATTGCTAGACACTTTATGGTCGATAAAAGTATGAATAAGATTATGGGAGATAATTGGCGAAAAATGAAAGACGATATTGCTCGCAAGCGAGCCCAAGAAAATATATTAGTTTAAAAAAGTTGTTAACAAAAAAAAGACCTGCTATCTACAAGCAGGTCTTTTTTTGTTAAGACATTAGCATAGTTATCCACATTTTCCACAACAAGAATGTGGATAACTTTTCAAGTACTTAGTATTAGCTGAGTTACTCAATTCTTAATCCCTTCCAACTCGATTAGTTTATGCAAATCTCCGTAGAAATCAGTATGTATCCACTAGACGCAGCATATGAAAAAAGTATTCTAGCTTTTATTCAGCACTTGCGCAGCTATCCTGACATTAAAGTAGAAACGAATGTGTTGAGTACTCAAATTTTTGGTGCATACGACGCGGTTTTTGCTATTTTACAAAAAGAAATTAAAAGAGCTTTTGAGGAAAACGAGCGCGTTGTCATGGTCAGCAAAATGGTCAATTTAGGCCTCAGCGAAGGATAAAGCGGGATTTCAAATACAAGTTTTTGCCTTGCTCATTTTGTCGTTAAAACTTCCACCATTTCAATTTTAATGCTGAAGTTGTTTAATACTTTGTAATATAAATTATTTAAAACAAGCTCAAAAAAAAACTTGAACAAGTTCAATCAAGAACCAGCTCAAGTTTTTTTTGTAAAGACAATTTAATGCCCCTTATCTGAATACTGTGGTATTATTTTCCTCCATCTAATTCATCCTGCCATGCTTTCAAATCTTCCATTCGTCCAGCAGCAGCTAAAGCAGCTTGGTCTGGCCAAGTCTTAGGATTATGCATTTTGTAACGATCTCCCGCTCGCTCTAAAATATCTTTCAGTACATTTGGGCTGGTGACCGATAATTTTGACCAAGAATAAATTCCGGCAGCGTTAAATAAGCCTTCAATTTTGGGACCGATTCCTTCTACGACCTTCAAATCATCGATTTGCTGATACTTTAGGTTAAGTTTCCAATGTTTCAAAACGCCAGCATCGCGTTTTGCAAAATCTCTAACGCGCAATACCCAAGTTCCCTTAATCTCATCTCCGATGAAATCCTTCAAAATATCCTTTCCGTAAGTTTTATTAATGGCTTTCAAGGCGCCATCTTCGCGTTGGTGTAAGTTTACCGTCTTACCGGCAGGAGAAACTAGTGCTACTTCTAAATCACCAACATAAGCATGCTCAATATTAACCTGTGCGCTAATATCCGTTACTCGACCAGACATTCTTACTTCTTGTTCGCTCATTAAGCCCGTTGCACTATTATCTGGAATGTGTACTTCTGCGTGCGTTGTTTCCAAGGTTTCGCAAGCCATGATCAACTGCCAAGATTCGAGGCTTCCGGTATCACGTGCGGAGATATCCGTCAATTGTAACTTCCATTTTCCCGCAGCAGCATCTCCTAAGAATGGCTTTAAGATTTCTCCCGTATACAACTTATTGATGTGATTATCACTTCCTCCTTCGTGGTCATGCAAAATGACAGATCGCCCGTTAGGAGAAGTCAGCTTAACTCTTAAGTCGCCGATGAAAGTATGTTTCACATTGAGTTGTACTTTAATTTCATTAATTTTTCCGTGTTGGAAAATTTCGATGGTATCAATGTGCCCTCGTTTAGAATTATCTGGAATTTCAGCGCTGATGTTATTCGTTCTATTGATATGGATCATTCTTGTTTATTTTATTTTTGAGAAAATATTTTTTTAAAAAAATCTGATTATTGCAGTGAATTTATTTTAAAAAACGCAAGTACGTGCTATGCTGGTTTTCCACCATCTAGTTCATCTTGTAATTTGTCTAAAGCTTCCCATTTTCCTTTCGCTGCCAAACCGGCTTGCTTCGGCCAAGTTCCTGGCTTGTGAATCCGATAACGAGGACCCGCTTTATCGAGTACATCTTGAATAAATTGAACTTTCGTTTTGGATAAAGCCGCCCAAGTCCAAACGCCCGCTTGATTAAGCAATTGTTCAATTTTGGGGCCGATACCTTCTACCTTTTTCAAATCATCTTTAATTTGTTTGCATTGCATGGCCAGCATTGCGCGATCTCGATCCGCCTGTAAAGTGTACAAAGTTCCTGTGCCAATCACTTGACCATTTTTCGCAAACAAGTCGAAATAGAATTTTCCATTTTTCGCCGTCAACTTTTTGTACCGCTTCGTTTCTTTAGCGTGAGCGATTACCGATTTAATTCCATTTTCGCAAGCTGTTTTGGAAGTGTACCCTTCGCTTTTTAAAACAATCTTTTCACGATTATCCTCTTCTCGATAGAAGTGGAAATAAAATTCTCCATTTTTCTCACTTTTCCAATAGCGATATGCCAAGGTACAATGCTTGCCTGATTTCAAATAAGCCACTTTCCCGCCAGTACCCGATTTTTTAGTCGCAGTTGTTTTCGTCGCAGTTGTTTTCGCCTTTGCTGCTACCGGAACCTTTACTTTTACCTCCTTGATCACTTCTTTGACCACCTCTACTTCTTTGATCACTTCCTTAATTACTTCAACGGGAACTTCTACCTCACGAATCAATTCAACCTCTTTGATGACTTCTACTTCCTTAATCACTTCGACGGGAACCTTCACTTCTTTGATCACTTCAACCTCTTTAATTACCTCAACTGGAACTTCCTTCACCACTTCGACTTCTTTAATCACTTCGACGGGGACTTCCACTTCGCTAATTAACTCAACTTCTTTCACCACTTCTACTTGTCGGATCACTTCGACGGGAACCTCAACTTCTTTGATCACTTCAACTTCCTTAATTACCTCAACTGGAACTTCCACCTCTTTGATCACTTCGACCTCCTTAATTACCTCGACCGGAACTTCCACTTCGCTAATTAACTCAACTTCTTTCACCACTTCTACTTGCTTGATCACTTCGACGGGAACCTCAACTTCTTTGATCACTTCAACTTCGACCTCCTTAATCACTTCAACTTCTTTGATCACTTCCACCTCTTTAATCACTTCCACTTCCTTAATCACCTCAACTGGGACTTCCACCTCGCTAATTAACTCAACTTCTTTCACTACTTCCACTTGCTTGATCACTTCAACGGGAACCTCAACTTCTTTGATCACTTCCACCTCTTTAATGACTTCCACTTCCTTAATCACCTC
>CALFBG010000369.1 GCA_937951685.1 uncultured Saprospiraceae bacterium
TACTTAAGTGAAACCCGTCAATAAGTACTACATTATATCTACCATTCACCAGTTTTACACCGCTTCCTTCTAACTGGAAATTTTCCAATTAAACTTTTCCCATTTTTTTTGTCACGTTTTCCTTCCTTCATCCTTTTATTAGTAAATCAACAAGAAATACACTTATTGGTTTTTTAGTTGAAATTCAAAGAGGAAATTTTTGCGCGCTTTCTACTATCCTTTTTATAACGATGTAATCCAAAAGTTTTTGCACAAGCGATTTAGTGAAATTTATACAATGCGATTTAGGAGCTATATACAAGTGATTTAGGCGTTCTATACAATGCGATTTAGTGATTTTATACCATGTGTTTTATTGATTTTGAATCGGATTGCTCTCGTTGAGTAATCTTTCTAACGGCGGATACCGAAAAGCCAAATCTAAAAGAGTAGGTGATCAAAATTTAATTAAAGTACTCAATTATGAAAAATACTTTCAAACTTAGTTTCAGCAGCTTATGTCTTGCTATTTTCTTATTATCTTCTTGTGGTAAAGAAGCTCCGTTACAACCCCAAAAAGATGTTGCCCCGGAGCCTTTATATAGCCTAGACCAACAAATGTGTTTTGAGAATCCAAATAACCCTTATGAATTTGTGGGGAAGGAACATAATTTAGGCTTAGATGCGATTGCCGCAACACCGGGCTTTGAGCAGCTTTCTAACGAAGAGGCACACAATGTTGCCATCCAAAGCATGGAGAATAATACGGGTATGGAGTTAGAGTTGGACTACGAAACAGTAGCGAGCATTTATGAAAATATAGACCAAGATCAACCCTTGGTTATGTCTACACAAGGATTGTATGAAGATAACGTAGTTTCGGATAATGCCTACGAAAAATTACTTCAACTGGAAGAATTGATGGCAACGAGTGAAAATGCAGAAGATTTGGGTAATGCAATTCTCGAATTCGAAAACACCGTTTTACAAGAGAGTAACCTTTCTGAGATAGATATGAAAGTGGTATTGGGATCAAGCTCAATCGCACGATATAGCTTATGCTACTGGATGACGGCTTCTGTCGATAGCGACAACCCTTGGCATAGCTTTGTAGGCGATGAGGGCAATGGTTTAACTGGTGCTGAAACTCGCTGGTGGTGGTGTTGGAGAAAAATCCGAAGAATTGTTCGATATGATATTGCTGGTTTCCAATTCGGAATGCGTCGGTTCTGGGTATGGACATGGAGAGGGCCGCGAATTGTGTATCGATCTGTAATCATTGGGATCACGTTCTCTTACCGAGCGATTTGGAAATGGTGGAGATGGTGTTAAAACTAAAACTGCTTTATAAAATTTAAAAAGACTCAGGGCTAGCTCTACGAAGAGACAGCCCTGAGTTTTTGGTTTTAGAAATTGAGGACTAGTTATATTTTTTCTGGTGCTTCAGTTCGTGCGAAGAAGTGCTCTTTTGGAATGATTGAATTAAACTAATTTTTATTTTTTTGTCACGTTATGGTTGCTTCTTGCTTTTACTAGTGAAGTCAAAGAGAAATAGCACAATGAGATTTTTACTTGACTTCGAATAGGAATTTTTTGCGCGCTTTCTATTACCCTGTTTTTAATTTTTAATAGCGGACTTGTTCAGCACAACCTTGTTGAACCGTCTTAGCGAATGGCGGAAACCGAAAAGCCAATCTAACAGAGTAGGTGATTGAGTTTAATGAAGTTGTTTAAATTTTTATTATGAAAAATACTTTCAAATTTAGTTTCAGCATTTTTTGTCTTGCGATTTTCCTTCTATCTTCTTGTAGCAAAGATGCACCGATTCAGCCACAAAAAGATCTTGCCCCTGCGCCACTCCTTAGTGAAGATATGCAAGTCTGTTTTGACAATCCCAACAACCCTTACGAGTATGTAGGTCAGCAACACAACTTAGGCTTGGACGCCATTGCCGCGACGCCGGGTTTTGAAAATCTTACCGAAGAAGAAGCGCATAACATTGCCACTCAGAGCATTGAGCAAAACATGGGGATGGACTTAGATTTAAACTACGAAGAAGTAGCCGTCATCTACGAAGATATGACGCAGGAACAACCATTGGTAGTCTCTACACAAATGTTACTAGACGACGATGTAATTTCAGTTAATGCTTACAATAAGTTACTCGAATTGCAAGAGATTATAGACATGAGCGAAGGACCAGAGCAATTGGGGAATGCAATCATCAATTTAGAAAATGACATTTTACAAGATGATAGCTTCTCTGAAATAGACTTAAAAACAGTATTGGGTTCAACGTCGATGGCGCGCCACAGTTTTTGTTACTGGATGACTGCAAGTATGGATACGGCGAGTCCTTGGTATGCGTTCGTTGGCGAAGATGCAAATGGGTTGAAAGGTAGTGTAGAAGCTCGTTGGGGCTGGTGGAAGAGAATCATCAAAAAAATCCGCAGAGTAATTCGAGCAGACATTGCTGGCTTCCAGTACGGAATGCGTCGCTTTTGGGTATGGACTTGGAGAGGACCAAGAATTATTTGGAGATCGATCGTGATTGGAATCAATTACTCTTACCGTGCAATTTGGGTTTAATTCGTTATTGATTCCACTAGATTTACGGAGTGCTTTTGCACGTTGACCTATAAGGTTTTAAAATAAAAAGTTCAGTGTTCCCGCAGACAAGCGATAACACTGAATTTTTTTATTTAAGCAAAGGGACTAATTATTTTTATAGCAAAAAATGAAACTTTCAATTGCTCTAAATTAGACTATTGATATTTTGTTCCTTTTTTAGCGGAGGGATAATGCATAGGCAATACCCTCCTCGGTTTCCTTATTTCAATTCGGCTAATAATTTTTTCGTGAGCAACTCAACGCTTTTGCCAATGTTTTTAAAATTAAAAGAGAGTGATAAGTGTAAAGCATTTTTGAGTAAAATTAAATCGAGGGACATGGTCACGCCGCCATTAGAAATCCCATTTAGTCTACCTTCAAATACTGCTTCTTTGACGTCAAATAAACCACCTAATCCGTGCTTCACGATAAAGTCTCCAACTTCGGCGAGACCACCTACAGCGGCCTTGGCAAGCTCCATACTTCCAATGGCGATTTGCAAGGCACCCGTTGCGGTTCCTTTGGCGGTAAATAGCCCAACGATGCGAACATCGGCATCAATGGGGAATGCTTTGATCGTAGCTTGTAATGCTCGAAGCGTTTGCTTAGCAGCTTCTAGTCCACCCGTTGCAACACCTTTACCGGTAAAGAGGCCAACAATTCTTGGATCGGCATCAATGGGGAAAGTATTAGCGGCGAGTTCAATCCCTTTAACGACTTGTTTGGCGGCTTCTAAAACACCGTATGCGGTAGCCTTTGCCGTTTCCATGCCGCCGATCTTAGTGTAAACCGCGCCGATTTCAACTCCTTTTGCGGAAACATAAGCACTATATTCTGCCCAGCGGTAGGACTTTTTCCAGCCAGACTTATTGTACCATCTTTTCTTTCTTGAAATATCTGCATTGAGTTGGTCAATCCGTTTTTTCGACTTATTGATTTCGCCCTGAATACTATTGACGGCACTTTGCGCTTTGCTCACTTCTTTTTGTGCTGCTCGCAAATTTTTGGTATCTCGTGCTCGTTCTTTTTTTATTGTTGCACGAACTTTGTCGATCTCTTTTTGGATTTTATCCACTTCCCGTTGTGCTGATTTCACTGCATTTTCTGCATCTCTAACGCCTTTGGCCGATTTTTCTCGTTCCTTCTTTATCGTTTTGCGCATATCCTCGATGCTGGATTGAATTTTATCTACTTCTCGCTGTGCTTTTCGAACCTCGTTTTGTGCTTTTTCAATTTCTTTAGTTGCTGATGCTGCCGCTGCTTTAATCCCTTTACGTGCTTCGTCTCGGAGATAACTAATTAAGTCGTTGCGCATGACTGCTTTAACGTAGAAGTCTCCGCCGTTTTTCAAGTTGCCACCACTAACGGTCAAACTAGCCACGAAGACATCAAATATTTTTCCTTCTACAAAAAAGAGGAAACCTTGATCGGAGATATTTACTAATGTTTCTACTTGCAGGCCGAGTAGCTTAGCGCGTCCAGCAATGACGACACCTGCGGTTTTTCCTAGTCGTAAATCAACATCTAAGGTGGGACCTGGAAAGTTTCCAGCGCCTTCTAAGGCAAATAGATTCCCAATTCTGATCGGATCCATGCTCGCTTTGATCGCAAAACCTTCTTGGTAACTGAGTAAGAAATAGAACTGTGCGTTAAAATCCGCGATGGACAATTTACCTTCAAAGCGGAAACCTTGCTCGTAGGCTAATTCTCCGATAGAAGTAGGCTGTGGCACAACGTAGACGCCAACGTCTTCCAAGCCAACGGCAAGTACCGTATTCTTGATCTCTTTAGGAATTTTAGTTAATATTTTTTTATCACAAAAAGTTTCAATGACTTCTCTTAAAAACAAGCGATTAAAAGAAGCGGCAATCATACTCTTGTTCGGGTTCGCGGTATCAAACTTTACGGCTGCTGCACCCGTTACAGAACCGACTGCGATGGAACCTGCGATACCAACAATGGGAGCAGCTACGGCAGGTGGTGGGACAATACCAATACCTACTTCTAAGGCTACATTTCCTACTTGCAACCCTTTAACTCCAAAGGGTTCTTTCCAAATTCCAAGCATGGTGACCGCAAAAGCTGCACTGCGTTCGATCGGACGAATTCCCATCGTGCCGACAAAGTCTAAATCGCTATCGCCAATTTTAGCTAAGACCGATCCGCTAATGCCTAATTCAAAATTGGAAGGAACGGGTTTTAAAAAGAAATTCATATCGCCCATCGAGACGCTATCCGTGATTTTAAAACGCCCGGCAATACCCGCCGCTAATCTAATATTGGCAGGATTCCGATCAATCGTGCTACTAATCGTAAGCATTTCAATGTTCATCAAATCCTTTACCCCCAATTCTGAAAGATTAAGAGCGGCCATAAACGTAAGTCCTTTGCTGATGGAAAGGTCACTGGGAACTTGGATAATACTCAAGGGAGTATCCTTTACTGCCGCAGAAGACAAAATAAGCATGGAGTTACTCAAGTTTAAATTGTCGAGTGGTTTTAAGCTATTGTCAATGGAAGAAAATTTCCAATGTGCAGCGGGAGAAAACCCAGTGATAAAGGCCCACTTGCCTTGCTTATTTTTAGTAATAATTAGTTCGGAACTACCAATGGGCGAAGTACCTGATAAAGAGAAGCGCTTTTGCTTTGGCGCAGCTTTAATCTTAATATTGGTTAGACTTAAATTGGTGATACTGTCGGGAACAGAAATTCCCATCATCGCCTGCGTACCACAAAGGTCTTGAATCACCGGAGATAAATCTACCGTTGGAAGCTCCGTGGTGAAAACAAAATCTCCAGGAAACTTATATTCAAGGCTACTCTCCGCAGTACCAATGTGTGCTTTCCCTCCAAAAACGCCTGTGTTAATCATTTTTTTACCAGTGGCTGCTTTGGTGCGGGAAATGGAGAAATGAATATCTTCGATTTGTAAACCTGCGATGCCTAGTGGAATTTCCCAATCCTTCGTAGAAACGGCGGTCAAGGAAAATGCTGTAGTAGTTGGATTAACGGTAAGTTCTACTTGGTCAAAATTGATATCGGGAAGTTCCTGTGGAAAATTGATGTCGGGTAATAATTCCGAAGTAATTTGTTTAAAACTCAGTTTGGTGAGGGTAATTTTTATTTGCAGTTGCGCTTCAAAATCAGCTTTGACCGTAATGGTCGTGCCTAAAAATTCGGCCGTTCCCTCTAAATGTCCGCTTGTCTTTCCATTTGTTTTTGCCACTGCAATTTTTAAATTATTAATTGCGAGTTGCGCATTTCCCAAAGCGATCACCCAGCTATTTTCTTCCGAAGCAGCGGAGCTGATACTGAAATCTCCAGTTGAAGGCGTGATTTCAATTGCCGTATCGGAGAAGTTGAGTTTGGGTAGCTTTGTTTGAATCGAAAACTCCTTTAAAACCTTTTCGGCTAAATCACTCAAGGAGAGGCTAGGAGCCGTGGCTTTGAAAACCCAAGGATTGCCATCTTCTTTTCTGGCACTCACGGTAACTTGTGTTTTTCCAATTTGTAAATTTCCGCTAATAATGCCACTAAAACTTCGACTCTTTTTTAAAGGGTGATGAAGGTCGGCAACGACGTCAATGGTTTCCAAAGAGAAAATGCCAGGAATCAAGTCCCAAGCTTTCGCGGTTCCAAAGCCGAAAGTGATTCGACTGAGGGTATTTACTTTTTTAGGACCGGGGGCTATTTCTAAAAGCAATTGGTGCAAACGAATGGCACCCAGTTGATCTATTTGTGGTGGTAACGAAACATTTTTTGCACCACCAACTATTTTTAACAGATCGCTAATCCCTTTGAAAGAGAACTCGGTCAAGTCTAGTTGAAGTACTAGATTCGAAGCTGTTTGATAAGTTGCCGTTAAAGGAAGGTGTATTTTATCGGCCACCAAAGTGCAGGATAACTGGTGTCGGAAACCTCTAGAAAACTTAAGGGCTGGGTCGCCCAATGGAATGGTAGCTAAGGAAACGGAAACGGCTTCCAAGCTAAACCATTCTAGTCCCGGAATGCTAAGCGCGTGCTCTACGGGCAATGTAGCGTTTACCGTCAGCTTTGGTCCGTATGTTGTATTTTGTAGGCGAAGTGCTAAGTTTAAAGATAATTGCTTGGTCCAGCGTATTGTTCCAGTGATCTTCAGTTGGTCTTTTGATTTATTATATTTTATGCTGGAATCTTTTAGTGGGAGTAGCCGCGCTGCGGGAAATTGATCGACCAATACGCCTAGCCGCGGAATCAACTGCGTAAGATCCGTGATTGCGATTTGACCAGCCGCTAGTTTTTCTTTGATGCTAGGTACTAATGTATTAATATCCATGATGGGGTAATTTAATGAGGGAGTGGGTTAACTTTAAAAAGTGCTAGATCGTTTTCTTGCTTCAAGCAATTCGGTTTTGGTATCAGGTGATAAAGGGTCGTATACCATTCTGGGGGTGACCTTCTTTTTGTGATACTTATCAAAACCGTTTTGCGAAAGCTTATTCCAATCCTCCCGCAAGGCATTTTCAGCTATTTTGGCCGTTCTCCAAGGACCTAAGCCCACACATTTTAATTCGAATAATAGGGTAGACGGGTGACTGATCTCTTTGCCGAGTTGTTCTCCTTTGATTGCCCAATAAGCATGGATTAACTCGTGTCCTAAGCCAATTGCAGGCGGGCGACTTTGTGGGTAGTATGTCTGATGGTATTTTGTGTTGAAGTTAACCGTGACAAGACTACTACCTCGGCCCGGAGGTAGTGCAGGGGAAAGATGAATCGTTGTCGCTAATCGAATAAAGTCTGCGATGGAAGCCTCTTCAATTTTTACATTTCTCTTTAGGTCTAATCGTTTCGCAAAACCACTGCGGTCCCCTTTCGTAAACCAATTGCTCAAATCATTATGCAATATTCTTTGATGACCAGTAATTTGATTTAAGTATTGTGGGATAAATCCATTTTTATATTGATAAGGTGGTTTTTTAAAAAGAGAATAGAGTGGGGTCTCATTAATTTTTTTGGCTAGTGCTTTTAAAGAATCTTCGGGGCTGCTCTTTTTAAATAAATGATGTGTTAGGCTGATCAAGTTATCGGCGGGGATAAAGTAGCTATTGGGATTTATGAGTTTTAGGGCTAGTGGAGGAAAAGCATCATTATCACTCGCACCAGTGATTTGATTTCCCATACCAGAAGGAAGGATATAGGTCTGTCCTTTTCGATTGAGTGCATCAATAATTTTTTTACCGGTTGGAGTACGATACAGGTAGTTTAAACAAGTATAAGTATACTTTAAAAACCCTTCGGCAAGTGCGGAGTCTATGTTAGCGTCTGTATCTAAATTTGGATGCCCACTAATAAAATCATGCAATAAGCTATCCCAAGCAGGGCTAGTCACACTAGTCGGATATAAAGAATCAATGCCGTAAGACGAATCTTTGAAAAAGGTAGCGGGGCGTTCTATTTCTTCGGCACGCATCGTAACGAAGATGCCAGACTTGGTACTGTTTTTTGGGATAATTTCGAAGCTAAGCGCTGCATTTGGTTGGTAGTGGAAACCAATCATACTGTCTGCGGTGACAGGAGGTTTTGGAGGCGATGAAAATAGTGTGTTGCCCATGATTTAATTTTTTTATTTAGAATTGTTCTTTTTTTGGTGTCGAAAGAACATTGTTTTAAGGGGGTGAAAATTGATTCGAGCTTAGGGTAGTTTAGCAACTTTATTTTCGAGGCGTTTGATTTCTTGGAGCACATTTTTTACTCTAGGTTCTTGATCGATTGGTCCTTCCCAGATACCGTTGGCTAAGGCCTCTAAGCGGAGGGTTAGTTGTTCGCATTTCCCTTCCGCCAATAATACCTTTAGGGACAACTCACTAATCTCTTTTTCTTTGGTAGCGATTTCGATGGCTCGCCACGCGATCTCTTCTTGGAGTTGCTTTAATTCGGCCGATTTGTCGATTTGAGCGACGCCGTTGTACCAGAGCTTCCACTCGTCAATCTCTCGTTTTCTTTTTTTACAATGTGCTTTTGCAGCAGTCACTTTCTTGGATAAGGCTTCCATCTCATATTGGGCCAGCGATAACTGATGGTCGATTTCTGCTTCGATTGCGGGGCCTTTTTTGCGTTCCTCTTTGACGTGTCGGCGCATTAGGGAAAGGATTTTCTTTAAGTCTTTTATCTGCATTTTTAATAATTTGAGTTTTTCATTTTTGGTTTCCTTCTTACTTTTCATCATGGTGATAATTTTAATAATAGAAGCGAGGGTAAAGCGCTCAAAGAGATATAGCTTACGGGACTGTAGCTTTGCGTCTACAGCTTACTGAGGTGGTGTTTAATTTTTGTGGTGTAGTCTTGATAGTGGATGTAGAATGGACTTAAAGTTACTAGGATTGGAGTGTTTTTTTTAGCGTAAAAATACGGGGTTTTTAAAATTAGGTGTTTTTACTCATAGTAATTTTAGTGTAGTAGCAGGTTGAGTAATTTGAAGTTTGCGTTGGCTGGCTAAATGCTTTTTTACGAAAGTAAAATCGATTGACTATTTTAAGTCACAAGCGGCGTTGCAAAGTAACCTGCTGATAAACGCTAACTTTAAAAGAGAGGATAATGATTTGTTGGTGAACTCTGCTTGGGGAGAATCGTAAAGGATTTAAGTTTTGGAGGATAGCATTTCACCGCTATTATTTCCTGCTAAATGTGCGACTCGAAATTTGAGGCGCGCGTTTTTTGACGTTCTTTTGGCTTAAGAATTGCTAAGGTTGACATATTTCAACAATGGCTTGACAGCGAAAGTTGAAAATGTTTTAACATAATTTTAACAATTAGGTATACCATAATTTCTACTTGTATGCTTAACTTAGTCGTAATTAATAAATTAACAGTTTTTCCCTTCCAAAGTGGGGTTGTACATTTTGCAACCTTCTGTGCTTATTTTACTAAGCATATAATTTCTCTATACTTAAACTTAAACTAAAGGAATACATTGGTTTTATCAGTGTATTAATCTTAATTGGAATTTGAACCAGTATTCAAATCATCCAATAACTAATTTCCTCGTTTCCGCAAATTGCTTAATTCTTTTTATCCGCAGTGTCTTGCACTGTGATGGGCTTGCTATGTTTTTTCCCAGAGGAACATTTGTCTTTATACCCTTAAGAATAAATTTAATATTTATCAACCAATAAACCCAAAACCGTATGCTAAACTTAGCCACTAAAACCTCAAGTTATTTGCTGCTATTAGAAAATCCGCCTTTACTGCTCTTCGTAAAATAAATTTATAAAATAGATTTTTTGTTAGAACAATTTCCTTGAAACTACAGTGATACTTTGCTGTAGGGGAGTTGTTATGATTTCACCGAAGATTTAATGATTTTCCGCTCTTTAATCTAGCCGTTAAGCTAGTGCTGATGTACTAATTGAATCGTGTTGCATTCAATTAGCCACGCTTTCTATGTCTTGTTGTGAGGCAGGTAGTCGGCAGCGCTATGTCCAAGGAAAACTATTAACTAACGAAATACTTTACGATGAAAAACCCAACAACTACCTCTTTTTCGACAAGCTGTTTGGCCAGTCCTGCAATGGTTTTAGCCAAGGCGTATATTCAAGCCAACCTTGAAAAGCCTCCCCGCATCCAAGAAATTGCGAAGCACATTTGCCAAAGTGAATCTTCTTTTAAAAGAAATTTTAAATCGACGTATGGCCTTTCCGTTTATCAATTTATTCAGTATGCAAGAGTACAAAAAGCCAAACAATTACTGGATACGGGAAGGTATAACGTGAGGCAAGTTGCGTATCAAATTGGATATGCAAACCCTTCTCATTTTTCCAAAGCCTTTCGGAAATATATACACTTTAATCCCAAAGAATATTTACAAAGTCGAACGACCATGAAAATAAATTTGCCCCGATTGGGGTGGTAATTGAGCTGTTTGGGGTTTTGGTTTACTCGTTCCTAAACTAATTTTGAGCAAAGGAGATTGACTAAAAACATAGCCAACTTTAATCAACTTAATTTTTCCATTTCGTAAAAAAAGCACATCATGAAATTAATTATTCAAATTCCCTGCTTTAATGAGGAGCGTACTTTACCACTTGTTTTTGATGGTATTCCAAGGTCTATCCCCGGGATAGATATTATCGAAACCCAAATCATAGATGATGGGAGTACAGATCGTACCATAGAAGTTGCTAAAAAATTAGGCGTCAATTATATCATTAAAAATATAGGCAATAAAGGACTGGGAAATGCATTTCGCTTAGGCTTGGAAAATGCCTTAAAACAAGGTGCTTCGATTATGGTCAATACGGATGGCGACAACCAATATCCGTCAAGGTATATCAAAGAACTGATTGAGCCGATCATTAGAAGAGAAGCGGAGATTGTGGTTGGTAATCGACAAACGAATAAGATCGAACATTTTTCTGTGGTGAAAAAAGCCTTCCAGAAGTTTGGTTCTAAAGTGACTAACTTCTTGTCGGGAGAAGAAGAAGTAACAGATGCGGTAAGTGGTTTTAGAGCGTATTCCAGAACAGCGTTGTTGCAACTTAATATCACCTCAAGTTTTTCTTATGTTTTGGATAGCACGATCCAAGCGGCGTA
>CALFBG010000370.1 GCA_937951685.1 uncultured Saprospiraceae bacterium
GCGATGATTTCTGTGAGTGTCATGGCTTGTGCAGCGACGACAACTTTTGGCCAGATATTCTCCATTAGTTAGTGGTAAGTATTAAGACAAAATTACTTTGCCATTAAATTGTGTTAGATTTTGATCAGTATTGAGGCACGAGAACCGCCCTAAGCCTTTGCTTAGGAAGGCTTTGAGTAACGAAGAGACTGGTCGAAAGATGATGCAAGTTAATAAGTGATTTAATTTGTAGTAGTACTTAGTTACCTACATTGTAGCAATTCATCTAAACCATTCGGCGCATAGCTAAACGTGGTCTTTCTTTTTGCGGAATTCTTCCTCTAACGAAAGCATAAAGTTCAATTCAACGTATTTTTTAGTTATAAAACTTAACAAACAGTTGCATAACTGGTTTTTTCGTTTTATATTTGAATAAGCGATTGCTATAAAACCTATTCGGATGAATAAGCTATATTTTTTTCTTCTAATTCTTTTTGTAACTGTCCAGAGTGGTTTTGGGCAAGAAAAGATTCAATTGGACTTAGCGGAAGAGTACCGGAAAGGGGTCGCTTTTATGCAAGCCAATCAATACGAAAAAGCAGTTGATCATATTTTTGAGTGTCAGCGCGCAAACCCTGATGATTTAGATTATGCCTTGAAATTAGCCTATTGTTACACCAAATTAGGGAATTACAAAGACGCGAAGTATAGCTACCAGTCCGTTTTGCAAAAAGATAGTTTGAATATTAATGCCCTGACGAACTTAGGTGGTGTTTACGAAAAAGAATATAATTACCGAGCCGCCCAAGAATACTATTTGCGGTTGTTAGAGATTGATTCTACGAATAGTTATTTCTACAAACAAAATGGATTTATCGCAGTTAAGAATAATCAAGTACTAGCAGCCATCGGTTATTTTAGCGAAGCGCATCGTTACAATCCAAAAGACTTAGTAGCGATTAGTGAATTGAGTAAACTTTACCTGAGGGTGGAAGCGATTGCAATCGCGGATGAAATTATTGAACGGGGTTACCAACAAGACTCTACTAATCTGAAAATCCTTTACGCGAAAGCGGATATTAAACGCGTACAGAAAAAGTATCCTGAAATCATCACGACTATTGAGCGAGCAATGGTACAAGGTGATACCCTTTTGTATTATCAAAAGATGTTAGCTTCGGCTTATTTGCAAACGAAAGCGTACGACGAAAGTTTGTTTCATCTTACTCAAATTATCTCAAAGCGACAAGCTTCAGAATATACGCATTACCACATGGCGGTTGCCTTGGAGGCACAAGGAAAACTGGAGGAAAGTATTAAGCATTACGACCTAGCAATCGAGTTGGGTATTTCAGAAAATATTCCCGTTTACTATAAAAATTTGGCAAAGCTCTACGTCGATACAAAAGCGTTGCGCGCAGCGATCACGGCTTATAAAGAAGCGTACGAATATAGCGGTAAGCCGGAACATCTTTTTCAGATTGCGAGGAACAGCGATTTGTATTATAAAGACAAAAAGATTGCCTTACGGTATTACAAAAAATATTTAGCCACGAAGCACGCTGCTTATCGGAGTTATGCCAAAGAGCGCGTCGCGCAGCTAAAAGAAATTATTCATTTTCAAGTAAAAAGTTAGCAGCCAATTATCAAACAGCGAATGGAGGTGTTTTAAGTAGCAAAGCAAAATGATACTGCAAGTTAATCAGTAAAATAATTTGTATTGGTACTTAAGTAGGTTTACCTACTCAAATCTAGTATAATTTTCAATTTTTTGCTGTAGCCAAGTAATCGCAATGAGCGGGCTGGTAGTCAAGAAATCTTGCAATAAGTTTTCTTGTTTAGCTTTTTGCAAAGTCAACTTTTTAAAGATGCGTAAAAAATTTTGATAAGCCTGAAGCGTTTTAGGATTAAGTTCTGATTTTCGATTTAGAAATCGGCTGAAGTTACTAATTTCTTTTAAGATCGTTTCTACGGTGGTGGCAATTTCATAATAGTTTTTGAGCAAAAGTGTTCGAATGCGCATGGAATGGCAGTCACTGATGACGCGTACTTTTAATAAGATAGTAATACTTTTTTGATACGCTCCTTGCTCAAATACGATATGGGCGTAAGCGGATTGAATCACTTCTTCTTTTCCTGCTCCAGAAAGCCGCGTCGCGTAGGTCTTAAGAAAATGCTCTCCCCAATCGACTTGCTGTAAAGTAAGCGCGACATCAATGAGATTGGCAAATCTATTCAAGGTGAAAATTTGTTTTTTCAAGAGCAACTCCCGCTCCAATGCCCACTGACAAATTTCAAAATACTCTTGGTTAAACTTTGAGCGTCGTTGTTTAATTGCTGCTTGTGCATGTTCCAATAGTTTGCTTAATAGGAAGACTTGTTCCGTATTTCCTACGTTAGGACTACAGTGGAGTAAAAAGAGCTTGAGTTCTAAGAAATGCTCAAATCTTTTATTCTGCAATAGTAAGAATAATTTGTAGTACATAAAGTGGAGTGGCGTTTCTACGAAGAAATCTTGCTGCCGAAGTTTTTCAATTTCCAAAATTTCTTTTTCGAAGTGCTGCACTTTGGAATCGGAAAATTTACTTAAAAGTTCACAAGCATATTTCAATTTAGTAGTGGTGTACAATTGGTTCAAGGATTGAATGGCTTCTTGTAAGTAAGTCTCTTCGGGGGGGAGAAATTCGTTTTGATGCGTAAGGTTATAATAAATTGCATCGCTGAGCAGCATCCGTTGATATAGATCGCTGGCTGTCGTTAATTTTTTTTCTTCGATCCGCTTTTTACGTTGTTGCAAGCCTGCGACGTATTTTTTTGGCAAGTTGTTGTTTTTATAAAAATCAGATAGCAGGCGGTTTTGTTCTTCGGGTTTCGCACGAATGGCTTGCCAGATTAAATACTCTTTTAGATGCAAATGCAAGTCAGAAAGTAGGTTTAGGAAATTTCTATATTCTTTTTTGGTAAAACTTTTTTTCTTATAAAACTTTTGCGCAATGTTCTGGGTCGTTAAATCGTGACCATCGAAACGAGGTTCAAACTTTTTAAGGTATTCAAATAACCGAATGACTTCTTTCTGGTTGACGTAAAGTCGTTTCAAAAAATGTTCGAAACTTTTTCTCTTCTTCTCACAAATCGCGCGCAATAAGGTTAAGTATTTACAATTTCTCATAACTAAGTTCATTTCAAGAGTCGACTAAAAAATGTTATCCATGCTCCCCTCACTTAGTTAAAGGCTAGGCAAATCCATGCTCACAGCAGCGATTAACTGCCCAAGTTTAATGGGGTAAGGAAGTAATATAAAGACAGAACGTTGTCGTGAAACATCTATAACAAACGCAGCAAAGTAAATTAGCATTGACCTTTGAGCGTACCGCTCCTTGCGGCAAGTTGGTTAATACTAGCCAGAACGGATTTTTTGTAAAAGTTTGTTTGGAGCATTCCTCTATAGTAGAGAGGAATACGTGTGTTTGTCTTGACTATATTACAAATCAAGTGAAAGCGGATGAGAGCGGAAACTAAAGAAGGGGATGAGTAGATACGTAGATAAATGTTACAAAGAACATTTCAACGGAGTAAGATAGACTAGTCTATACTTACTTTTTCTAGTCTTACAAAGGTAAACTAATATATGGATTAACTCAACCCTTAGTAATATTTTTACGAAAAAAATGAAGTAAAGTAGGATTACACTTCAAACTGTCTACCAGTAAAAAAACATCTGCGCCAAATGGTAAGTTAATGCTTGAAGGTGAAATTTAAATTTCACCAATTGATGCTTGTCATCGTAAATACTGTTCTATATCATACACTGAAGTTGTTTTACAATAGATTTTAATATTTACACCTGCCTGTCTGCCTGTCTGCCTGCCTGCCGGGGCAAAGCATTGTAATCCAGTACTTCAGTTTTTTTTCGTCACCGCAGCTATGGCTGCATAAATTCTGAACAGCATTTACCGCTTGCGGATGGGATGCAAAAGAGCTTCGTCCTGAATCACAAGCCTTTAACTTCTAACATCATTTTAAAGCAACTTCACTATGACAACAACAAAATAAAAATATTTTTTGAATGAAAATATTTTCTTAGCAGGTGAAAAGAAGGGATGATTTTGAATAGGCTAACTTATTGCAAACAAGCTTAATGCGTTAGAAAAATATTGTAAGGTAAAACCGTGGTTTAAATTCTAAAAGGTGGAATTCGTAAAATATGTCTATGGACAATTTGAGCTAAATAGAACAACTTTACATCGTAAGCAGCGATAAAGACTTACACTCAACGTAAGCTTTATGAATTGCTAAATACGATCATTTATTTATTCAAAATTTTAAAACCTTATCCTTATGAAAAAGATTTGTTTTACTTTCGCATTTTTCGCTTTATTAGCAATTGTTATTACATCTTGTGGAAAGACAGAAGATGTTACACCGAACCCCGCAAAAGTTGAGATCCAACAACCGGTAGAAGAACAAACTCCGCAAGGCTTCGAATTGGAAAGCACAGAGAACATTACGATGAACCATGATTTGATGGAAAAGTACAGAGCCAGTGACGATTTCCAAGCCTTAGATGCAGCACAAATAGATTGGGATCAATTAGTACTAGCTACTTATAAGGATACCGACATGAAAGCAATTATTGTTTCCTTTCGTGCCCCAAGTACTAAAGTGCTATACGCACCTTATATTAATCAAGAGTTCAAAAGCATCGTGATGGAATTTAAGTCTACTGCGACTGTTTCTGCTAATACGACCGATCAAGCATTCACCGGTAATATGAACTTCTATAAGCCTGACGGTACTCAAATCGCAAGTGCTTCTTACGCAGAAAATCAATTTGTAGGTGCTCAAACGTTTGGATTAGAAAGAGGCTACTGGAGTTGTGTTGGTAGTTGCCTTTCTAATGTATATCAGAATTCGTCTTGGTGGATTCAATTAGTTTGTGGATCTGCTTTTGGTGGTTGTGCTTTTGGAGCTAACCCAGCAGCTTGTATCGCACTTTCAGGATGTTTAGGAGGATACCTAGGATGGTGTATTGGTAGCTGTATCTAAACCTAGCGCGAGCGGTTGTAAGTTTTATCAAAATACTTTTCTAGTAATGAAGTTGTTTTAACATTGAGCTTAATATTTACATCTACCTGTCGGCAGACAGATTCAATTTCTAAACTTATTTTAAAGCAACTTCAATAAATAAATTCCTTGCTAGCGTCAGCTAACAAGGAATTTTATTTGTTTTCAATGCTTATCGATTTCAATTTCTTCCTCGACCGTTTTGTGAACGGATTTTGCGTAATCTTTTTTTCGTAGCAAATAGTGGTGGGAACATTCATCGCTTCCGTTAAGTACGTAAGCGGTGACGAACTCATATCCACTTTTACTCATAAAGTTAAGCGCCGCAATCATAGAATTAAATTTGACTTGTTTGCCATGCTCATCTTTAAATCGTCTATTTTGGGAACTTAAGAACTGCTGTTTTTGACCAAAATCAATATGGATGTTTACTTTAGAACTAAAGATTCGACCTTGTCCAATAATCCGAATGTATTCAACGTCTAATTCAGAAATCTTTTTTCCATCGACGGTTTGTGAAAAACCTAGCATTGTTGCCAGGCAGAGTGCGAAAAGTAAGTAGATTCTTTTTTTCATGTTTTATATTTTTATTAATGAAGTTGTCCCATTCGATTGGGCAAGCATAAAATGTTACGGTTACTAAAATATAGATTTATGTAAAGAAATAAGCGGCTTTGCTAGACCTTAGCTTAAGCTTAACAACAGTTAATTATTTTAACTACGAGGGGAAGCTTCCCCCAAGTGAAATTCATTACCAACAAAGCGAATGGGGTTAAGTACTCCAAGCACTTAGCTGTAGCTTTTGGTATATTCCTTAAATAGTTACGTGCAAGAAATACTACCACAATTAAGTTACGTACGCCCGTTTTTTTACGGGTGACGATAATTAGTTTAGAATTTATCTTGTTGAGCAGCTAAATAATTATATTTTATTGATATATTAGCTTGATATTTAATCAAGTGTGCAATGTTCTCTTTTTGAATGGTAGCGTTGGTACACATAATCCCTGGCTGATTGCTAGTTTTAAATAGCTTCAAAAAATAGCTCCAAGATGCCAACTGACCGTAATATATTTTACTTTGATTTGGAAGTAAATCCTAAAACGCAAGAAGTGTTGGAGTATGGTTCGCTGGTCAACGGAAACCAATATCGAGGCAGGGATAAAGTTGCGTTTAGGGCACTAAGCGAAGCTGCTGAGACCGTTTGTGGGCATAACATCATTGCGTACGATTTACCAATTTTACGCAAAAAATCCTTTCCTGATTCTTTTTTTCAAAAATCAAAAATAGATACGCTTCTCCTTTCGGTGCTACTTTTCCCCAAAAAGCCTTATCACCACTTGGTGAAAGATTACCATCTTGAAGGAACGGAATTGAATAATCCTTTGGCAGATGCTAAATTAACCAAGCAACTATTAGCGGATCTATTAACTGCGTTTTATGAATTGCCAGAACCGTTAAAAGTAATTTACGATAGCTTATTAGCGAAACAAGCTGGTTTTGATGGATTTTTCCAACAACTTTCAAAAGGAGATTTATCGCCGGTTGATACAACTGAAGAAATTGTCACTTATATAAAAGCTCATTATGCAAAGTTATTTTGTGGAAAAGCCGCTTTAGCTAATTTTGTGGAAAGTAATCCGATTGCCTTAGCATTTGCGATTGCTATCATTACCGTCGATGATACCGATTCGCTCTTACCCAATTGGGTAAAGCATCAGTTTCCAGCAACCACTGAAATCATTGATCAATTGCGGGTCACTTGTCTGGGAAACCATGGTTGTCCTTATTGTGATCAGCTTTCTCCGACGAAAGGGTTAAAACGGTTTTTTGGATTTGAATCATTTAGACATTTTGACGGAGATGTAGGAAAGCCCTTGCAAGAAAAAGTGGTGGAAGCAGCTTTAGCTAATGAGTCTTTTGTTGCCATTTTTCCTACGGGAGGCGGTAAGTCTTTAACGTTTCAACTGCCAGCATTAATGAAAGGAGTGGCCAATAATGCACTAACCGTTGTGATCTCTCCTTTACAGTCATTGATGAAAGACCAAGTCGATGTTTTGCGAAATAGGCACGGCATTACAGCAGCCGTCACGATCAATGGAATGCTCTCTCCTTTAGCGCGCAGCGCAGCGATGGAGAAAGTAGAGCGGGGAGGTGCCAACATTCTTTACATCTCGCCAGAGTCATTGCGTTCTAGGAGTATCATGCGTTTGCTGAAAAATAGAGTAATCAACCGCTTTGTGATTGATGAAGCACATTGTTTTTCTTCTTGGGGACAAGACTTTAGAGTAGACTATTTATACATTGGTAATTTTTTGAATAAATTAAAGAAAGAGAAAAGACGGGTGTCACGCATTCCTGTTTCTTGTTTTACCGCTACGGCTAAACTTGCGGTGGTGGAAGATATCCAAGCCTATTTTTTAAAAAAATTGGGGCTTAACCTTACTGTTTTTCAAACGAATACAAAACGAAAAAACCTGAGTTACTTTGTACTCAAGGTGAAAAGTAAAGAAGAGAAAGTTCAAAAATTAATTGGTCTCTTACAGGCAGAAGAAGGGGCAAAGATCGTTTACGTTTCAAGGGTCAAAAAATCGGAAGAACTTGTAGCAATCTTAAAGCAACACGGCATCGTATCAAAGGCGTATCACGGAAAATTGGAGCGGGACGAAAAGATAGGAATCCAAAACGAATTCATGTCGAACGATCAAGAGCTAGAGGTCATTATTGCAACTTCTGCGTTTGGAATGGGCGTGGATAAGGACAACGTAAAAGTTGTCATTCATTATAATATTTCTGATTCACTGGAAAACTACGTGCAAGAATCGGGGCGTGCCGGGCGGAAGCCAGCGCTACAGGCGAAGTGTTTTATCTTATTTGACGAACAAGATTTAGATGCTCATTTTCAATTGCTCAATTTGACCAAATTGAGTCATAAAGAAGTTTACCAAGTGTGGCAAGGCATCAAAGAATTTAAGCGGAAAAAATTTACGAAGTCTGCGCTAGAGATTGCTAAAAAAGCAGGCTGGGATACAGAAATGCGAGATCTAGAAACGAAGATAAAAGTAGCTATTGCTGCCTTGGAAGAAACTGGTTACGTCAAGCGAGAA